>JAQTSL010000208.1 GCA_028711355.1 Rhodoferax sp. | reverse complement strand
ATGGGACTCATATTTTTTGATGAGAGGTGATTACGGCCAAGGCTCGGCATTATGCAAGCCTTCGTCAGTAATTCATATCCATCCCGCTGGCTGGAGAACCGGGTCACGGTGTGTTCTTGTGCGGTGGCATGCGTTGCTTGTGTTGCTTACCGCACCGATCCCTGCAAAAGCAGCGGGTACTGTCACACTTTTCACCGTCAATCTTCAACGGAGATCTTCATGGTTCAATACCAGATAGCAGTTGTCGTCGGCAGTCTTCGTCAGGACTCGTTCAATCGTCAACTGGCAACCGCCGTGGCGAAATCGGCAGCATCACTGACCCAATACCTTGCCTGGGTGAAAAAGCACACGGTCTAGTGCTGTGCCTGGAGCGCTCGATGAAGAATTTTCCTATCGTTTGCGTGGGCGGTTCCGCCGGTGGGCTGGATGCCTATATCCGGCTTTTGCGGAACCTCCCGCCCGATATGGGTGTGGCGATTGTCATCGTCAATCACATCACCATGTTGCCAACCCAGCTCCATGAAGTTCTGCCGTGCGCATTGCGCGGGTTGAGGTGTGATTCATGGACCGACGGCCAGAGTCAGCGCATCCTGGTGTAGTGTTGCACGCTATACGGCACCTAAAAACCGCGGCTTTCGGTTCAGCGAATTGCAGCCATTGCGCACGCCGCCTTCGGTGCTGTGTGTGCCCGATCATGGCGGTGTCACGTTGAACCCGCACGGCGGCTGGTCCATGGAACTTGTCCGCCAGTGAGACAACACGGGCATCCTCTGGGTTCGCTACGTCTCCAGACCCGTCAAGGGGAACTGGCATGGCGCCCAAGCGCGTCACCCCGCGCGGAATTTGAAGGTGACAAACCGGGGCCGATGTTTCTCGGATTAAAACGCACCGCCTCGTCAATGGCATCCAAAAGATCCATTAGCCTGAAGGGCTTGGTCAGATAGCGATAGAACCCGGCCTTGAGCCCTTGGTCGATATGCTTCTGAAGGGCATCCGACGACAGCGCTATGACGGGAATATGAGAGGTCGAAAAATTGTCACGCAGCATTTTCAGCGCCTCCAGGCCGCCGATGTCTGACAAGCTGGTGTCCATCACGACAACATCGGGTTGGCGCGCTGATGTCATCTCGACACCCGGCTTTCCCTGCGTGGCCGCCAACAATTTCAAATCATCGCGTCGCGCAATCAACTGCGTGACCAGTTGAAAGTTGGCCTGATCACTGGCAATGACCATCACGACTCGGTGTGGTGGGGGGACCGATTGATAAATCATGGTCTGGCCTGCGTTTGGGTTGAATGGAAGCCTGAGCGGATTGTGCACTTATCTGTGCGCTGGCACACGTACACCCACCAAAATCCTGATTACATTGGTGTCGGGCCCAGATTCATGCACATCATCCACCCGCCACAAGCGTCCGAGGCCATTCACGCGGACGACGCACGCACCGTGTCCGACAGTTTTGGCTCTATCAGCCTGCCCGCCGGGGTGTTGTGGGGTGCGCAAACGGCACGCAGCCTACAGTTCTTTGCCATTGGTGAGCAGCGTATGCCCGTGGACATCGTTCACGCCTTGGCCTTGATCAAATGGGCGGCGGCTTGCGTCAACCGTGATTTGCGGCTGCAGCCACCGGCGTTGGCGCACGCTATTGCCACTGCCGCTGAGCGGGTGGCCACCGGTGAATTCGATGACGAGTTCCCGCTGTCGGTCTGGCAAACCGGCTCCGGCACGCAAAGCAACATGAATGTCAACGAAGTGATTGCAACGCTGGCCACCCAAACCCTGGCACAGGGCGAGGATACCGGCCTGGCGGTTCACCCCAATGACGATGTCAATCTGGGGCAATCCTCCAACGACGTGTTCCCAAGCGCCATGCACCTAGCTGTTGCTCTGAACGCCCAATTCACCTTGTTGCCAGCCCTTGAAGCGTTGATCGGTGCACTGGCTGACAAGGCGCTGGCCTTTGAGTCGGTCATCAAAATTGGCCGCACCCATCTGCAAGATGCCACACCTGTCACGTTGGGCCAGGAGTTTGGCGGCTACAGCGCACAGCTCCGGCTGTGCCAGCACAATCTGCTGTTTGCGTTGCATGCCGTGCACACGCTGGCCATCGGTGGCACGGCCGTGGGCACCGGCCTCAACACCCACCCCGAGTTTGGCCAGCGGGTGGCCGCTACCTTGGCGTTGCGGCTGGGCCTGCCTCTGCGCCAGGCCGACAACCTGTTTGCTGCCATGGCCGGCCACGAGGCGCTGGTGGCGTTTCATGGGGCATTGAGAATGCTGGCCGTTGCCCTGACCAAAATCGGCAACGACATCCGGCTGATGGGCAGCGGGCCACGGGCCGGTTTGGGTGAACTGATGCTGCCGCAGAACGAGCCCGGCAGTTCCATCATGCCCGGCAAAGTGAACCCGACACAGGTGGAGGCGCTGACCATGGTCTGCGCTCAGGTCATGGGGCATGACGTGGCGATTGGTTTTGCAGCCAGCCAGGGCCATTTTGAGTTGAACGTTTACAAACCCCTGATCGCCTTGAACACACTCGACAGCCTGCGCCTGCTGGCCGATGCCATGCGCAGTTTCACCCAACACTGCGTATCGGGCCTGGCGGTCAATCAGGCACGAGTGGACGCGCTGCTGCAAAGCTCCCTGATGCTGGTCACTGCCCTGACCCCGCATATCGGCTATGACCGTGCTGCGCAAATTGCCAAACAGGCCCAAGCCCAAAACTGCACGCTGATTGAGGCCGCACTGGCATCAGGTGCGGTGACCGCTGCGCAGTTTGACGCCTGGGTCAACCCGGCGCGGATGCTGTGCCCATCAGCACCAACGATGTGAAAACACCAAGGCATCACCACCGTCTGACCCTGTGTTTGCCAGCGAACGGATGCGCTTCGGCATCGCGTTTACGCTTCAGTGCCAAAGGATAGACCATGAACTTCCGCTTCCTGATTTCCGCCCTGTTGGCCACCTTGAGCCTGGTCGCATGTGCCCAAACCGCTGCGACACCTCCGATGCCGGGTTTCGGGGCGCAGCCGACACTGCCAGCGCCCCAGACCGCGCTGATTCCTACCGTCAACATCGCGCCTGCCATCGGTTGGCCCGAGGGCGGTTTGCCGCGCGGCGCGGCAGGTACACAAGTCACGGCTTTTGCCCGTGACCTCGATCATCCACGCTGGTTGTATGTGTTGCCCAACGGCGATGTGCTGGTGGCTGAAAGCAACACACCGCGTCAAACGGAGGAAACCAAAGGCATCAAAGCCTGGGTCATGGGCCTGGCGATGAAACGCGCCGGGGCTGGCGTGCTCAGCGCCAACCGCGTCACCTTGCTGCGCGACACCGATGGCGATGGCGTGGCCGATGTCCGTTCGGTCTTGCTCGGCGGCTTGAATTCGCCATTTGGCATGGCCTTGGTCGGTCAACAATTATTTGTCGCCAATACCGATGCGGTGCGCCGATTTGTTTATGCCGAGGGTGACACCCACCTGGCGTCGCTCGGCATCAAGGTAGTCGATTTGCCGGCAGGCGACATCAAGCAACGTCCATCTCAAGCTGGTCAATGATGGCATCGTGGCGGCCAACTACACGATCAACGCCAACGCCTACCTGACCGAGGGTCCGTGGACCGGCGCGCTGGCGGCCAAGGGCCAGTTCGAACAACACTGGTCTTTGCAGTCCAGCGGCCACTGGTACGACTTTACGGTGACGGTCAAGGGGCTGCCTGGCTACTCACGGCGCTTCGCCGGCCGTGTCAAAACCGGCGACGCCACCATCAGCGACCCAGCACTGGGCGGCGTTGCTATCGGCGACCAGATCCGAATCGCCTGAGCGCAACCGCGCCTGCACGACAAGAGACCGGCGGGGTAACACCAGACGGGCTCTTGCGTTCGCGCAGGGACAGCTTGGCTCAATCGCCTGTGTTGTGTATTGCTGCTGTTTTTGTAGCTGCTTGCGCTTACAGTACGGGCGCAAGAGGCCTATTTCTTGTATAAGGTATGGAGTTTGCCGAGCATGGACTGGCTGTTTACGAAGCCAAAGTGCAGAAGGCCAAGCAAAGAACGCTGCGCAGGCTGGCCAAAGAACCTGGTCAAACAGTTTCACCCATGCCAAAAACAGCATGAAAAACTACCTGTTCATGGAAAGGAGCGAAGCGGCGCGGCAATCCAGGAAGTCCGCAGGCCATGGATTGGCACGCTGCGCTCGCCATGACGGTGTTTCATCGTTAACCGGTTCAGTACGAACACCATCCCTGCGTGAATAGGATTTAGTTTGTCATTGGCAGAGCAGCACCCATCAACGCAAACAAGACACCACAAACACGATTGAATTTTCTGCCAACCCGGTTCAGCACCGGTCTGATGCGATGGGCCAGATTCGCCAACACAAACTCGACCGAGCATTCGACCGCAGCAAACGTTGTTGCCATCACCACAAACTGCATCCAAAGAGAGCGGTTCGAGTCAATGAACTGGGGTAGGAACGCACCGTAAAACAGCAACACCTTTGGGTTTGACACGGCGGCCAACAGTCCTTGGCGAAAAAGCGTACCGCTTGCTGCGTCCTTGGCTACGACTGCCAAGTCAAGCACCAACGCGGGTGCCCGCCAGAGTTGAACGCCCAGCCAGCAAAGGTAAGCGCCGCCACCCCACTTCAGCAGAGTCAGGGCACTGCTTGATGCCCGCAACAGCGCACCAATGCCCAGCATGGACAGTGCAATCAAGGTCACAAAACCAAGTGCACCACCGGCAACAGTCCAGAGGGTTTTGCGGTGACCGTGCAGTGCACCATGGGCCAGAACCAGCAGACTGTTTGGCCCGGGTGTCAGTGATAACCCGACCACCGCAATCAGGTAGATCAGCCACGTCCTTATTTCCATTTGAATTCCGATGGATGTTTCTCTGGATGCAGTCTAGGCTGGGGTTGCGCATTTGTGATGATCATAGTTGGCTATATTTAGCCCATAATTGGACAATACACCGCACACTCAACCCATGCACACCACGATAAAAGGACTCGGGAACTCCGAGGAGCTTGAACGACCGGATGTGCGTTTTTTGTTGCTCCCGTTACCCGACTTCACTTTGCTGCCGTTCGGCGGGTTTCTCGACAAATTGCGCTTTTCCGCAGATGATGAAGACCACAGCCGGCAGCGATTTTGTGAATGGACGCTGCTGGGCTTGTCTGCCGACCCGGTTCGCTCCAGTAGCGGGGTGACTGTTGGCGTGGATGTCACCGCCGACAGCGTTGACATCCAGGGCTTTGAATACCTCGTGGTTTTTGGCAGCCGCACTGCCGAGGGATCAAAGTCAATGGCAAACGCCTATGGCCCGCTGCTGCGTCGCGCCGCCAGCAGCGGGCTGAGTCTGGTCAGTGTCGATAACGCCAGTTTTCTGCTGGCGCAGGCTGGACTTCTCAACGGCTACAAGATTGCCTTGCATTGGCGACATGTCCCTGAATTTCGAACCGCCTTCCCCCGTATCGACATTCGCAGCGAACTGATTTACTGCTTTGACCGCGACCGAATCAGTTGCGCCGGTGGTTCGACCGCCATCGATATGGCGGTCGAACTGTTGAGCCGCCATTGCGGCAGAGAACGCGCATTGAAGGGCCTGGCAGACATGCTCGTCGATGAACCCCGCAGCCAGGGGCACCAGCTCAAATCGCTGGAAGTCGAGCCAGATGCTGGGCGACACCTGTCCAGAGCGATTGCATTGATGCGAACGTTGCTGGCTGACCCTATGACGGTGCCGGAATTGGCCTCTCGCCTGGGGCTTGGACGACGTCACCTTGACCGATTGTTCATGGCTCGTTTCCAAGTGACCGCACATGACTATTGGACAAAAATGCGAATGGATCATGTCCACTGGCGCGTGCTCAATTCCGACCATAGCCTGGCAGGCATCGCCGATGAGGTGGGCGTTGGTCATTCGAGCCATTTATGCCGTGTATTTCGCAAGCAGTTTGGCTACAGTCCTGGCACCCTTCGAACTGACCGAAGGGCAAGCCGGGGCCTCGATACTGCACCCGATTCATCACCGCAAGGTGGCTGATGCGGGCACCGTCATCACCCACCAACAGATCAACCCTGAACGGCCAGATCGACCTTCCCCGCCTGCGGCACAATTGACCTAACGGATGGAAATTCAACCACATGAGGCCAGGTATCGCACCTCAAAACAGCCCTCTATCCGCGTAAGAACCCTCGATTTGCATGTAACACCACCTGAACCGGTTGGTGTCTATACCCCAAAGCTCTGCTCAGAAAAGCGATTACCGGTGCGCTGGGTACGCCGCACGCAGATTCACCCCACAGCGAGTCTGGCATCTCGTCGCTCATCTGCGCATCACACTCATCCCACAGCGGTGGTCCGCGTGCCGGGGTGATGTGTGGCGGCTGCGAGTCAACTCCGATGTGATCCAGTATTTGCCTGATGTCGGCGCTGTGGGTGATGAACGCGATGATGCGCATCTGACCACCGCAGATTGGACACAGCAGCGGGAATCTCAATCAGTTGAGGACAGAGCTGGCTCGCTGCGCGTAGCTGCGGTCTGTCCCGCAAGGTCTCAGGAAACGGGCGATCAGCACCGCCCACAGGTAGTGCGATGGTGCGCGTTTGGGTGGTACGGGCTCGGGCTGGGTCGGTTGTGGCAGCA
>JAQTSL010000207.1:3405-6649 GCA_028711355.1 Rhodoferax sp. | reverse complement strand
GTACGCCTTGAACCTGGCCGACGGCAAACTCAAGTGGAAGCTCAACGAAAGCCGAACCTGGCAGTACGTGCGTCAGATGTATGTGACCGGCAACATACTGGTTGCGGGCACCTACACCGAGTTGCTGTATGGCATTGATGTCAACAGTGGCAGGATCAAATGGAAGTTCAAGGCTGGCAACTTTATCAACTCGCACCATGTGTCGGGTGACACCGCTTACCTGTGGTCACCCATTGGTTATATCTTTGCCATTGATGTTGCTACCGGCGCGGTGCGCTGGAAGCACCAGACCACCCGCTACGGCAACAGCGCTGCTGATTGGGGCCCCATGATGGCCGAGATTGTTACCTTTGAGAATCAGGTCTATTGCCTGGACATGAAGCAAATACTGCACGTGCTCGACGCCGACACCGGCCGCGAGCGTTTGCGCATCCCATTTGCGCATGACTTGCGTCCGACGGTACTGCCACTGGCTGGTGGCCGCGCCGTGCTGGCCAGCGACTTGGGCGAGGTGCAACTGGTGCAGTGGTGACGGGTAACATCCCGTCATGGCCAAAGAAAAAACTCACTACGTCTGCTCTGACTGCGGCGGCTCAAGCCCCAAATGGCAGGGCAAATGCCCGAGCTGCAACGCCTGGAATACGCTGATCGAATCGGTCGTCGAAAGCACTGCTGGCCCGAACAAAAACCGTTTTGCAGCGCTGACCAAAACCGCCGACGTCGCAGCGCTGGCTGACATCGAGGCAGTGGACTTTGCCCGCACCCCGACCGGACATGAGGAACTGGACCGGGTGCTCGGCGGCGGCATTGTCGAAGGCGGCGTGGTACTCATCGGCGGTGACCCCGGCATTGGCAAGTCAACGCTGTTGTTGCAAGCGCTGGATTCGTTGCAGCGCAGCGGACACAAAACCCTGTATGTCACGGGGGAAGAAAGTGGTGCTCAAGTGGCTTTGCGGGCGCGCCGGTTGGGGTTGGATGGCTCGCAGGTCAAAGTGTTGGCGGAAATTGGGCTGGACAAGATTCTGGCTACGTTGGACGCCGTGCAGCCCGACATCGCGGTGATCGATTCGATCCAGACCGTCTATTCCGATCAGCTCAGCTCGGCGCCCGGCTCAGTGGCACAGGTGCGTGAATGCGCTGCGCACCTGACGCGCTACGCCAAAGTCAGTGGTCGCTCAGGCGGCGCTACCCGTGGCCGGGCCACGTGTATCGTGCTGGTTGGCCACGTCACCAAAGAGGGCGCACTGGCCGGGCCGCGCGTGCTCGAGCACATGGTCGATACCGTGCTGTATTTTGAGGGCGACACCCACAGCAGCTTCAGGCTGGTGCGTGCCATCAAAAACCGCTTTGGGGCGGTCAACGAAATCGGCGTTTTTGCCATGACCGAAAAAGGTCTCAAAGGTGTCAGCAACCCGAGCGCCATTTTTTTGAGTCAGCACCCTGAGCCGGTGCCCGGCAGTTGTGTCATGGTCACGCTGGAAGGCACGCGCCCGATGCTGGTCGAAATCCAGGCGCTGGTGGACAGCGGTGGCCCGAGCCCGAGACGTTTGAGCGTGGGGCTGGACAAAGACCGTCTGGCGATGCTGCTGGCGGTGCTGCACCGCCACGCTGGTGTGGCGTGCCTGGACCAGGACGTGTTTGTCAACGCGGTCGGCGGGGTCAAAATCTCGGAGCCCGCCGCTGATCTGGCGGTGCTGCTGGCTATCACCTCGAGCCTGCGCGGCAAGCCGCTGCCCAAAGGTTTTTTCGCCTTTGGCGAAGTGGGATTGGCGGGTGAGGTGCGGCCGGCGCCACGCGGCCAGGAGCGCCTGAAAGAGGCCGCCAAACTGGGTTTTAGCGTGGCTGTGGTGCCCAAGGCCAATGTGCCCAAAAATCTCAAGTCGAAAGATTTTGAGGGCCTGACGATCCACGCCGTGCAGCGCGTTGAACAAGCACTTGAGGTGGTGCGAGGGCTCTGAATTGATGCCTTTACAAGCTCTTACCGGCGCACCACGGTGTTGTCAGAGTTCCTCACGGCGTCGCCAGCCTTCAGCCCCGGGTCGCCGGCAAAGTCAAACGTGGCGCTGTGTCCGTCGGGGTACTTGACGCTGACCTGCCAGACCTGTTTGGTGTTCATGTTTTCCTGGACTTTTTTGCCGGCGTAAGCGCCACCCGCCGCACCGGCAATGGTCGCCAGGTCTTTGCCAAAACCACCGCCTACCTGGCGTCCCAGCACAGCGCCAGCCACGCCACCGGCAATCAGGCCCACCGCGTTGCTTTCGCCCGCCTTTTCAACCAGGTTGACGGCGGTCACTTTACCGCAGGTAGCGCAGTCGGGCGCCGTCTGGGTGGCATACACACCCTTGCTACGAAGGCTGACCAGCGCCTTGTCGTAGAGGGCTTGCGCGTCGCGCCGGCATTGAATGCGCGCCTCAGGCGACGCCTCGTCGGCGCACAATTTCTTGTCGGCCTCAAACTGGGCCCTGGCCTGCTGCTGGGTCTGGACGGCCTGCGGGTTTGATGACCAGGTGCCTTGCGCCAGCGCCTGACTTGCCAGCGCCAGCATCAGGCCGCCGAGCTCCAGGGCTGCAATCGGGTGGGTAAAACGTGTTGAAAACGACATGAAACTGACTCCTTGTAAATCATCGTGGCAATCCTGCGATAGCGCCAAGGATACCGCGAAGCGGGTAGCTAAAGTTAAGCTGGGCTTAAGGTGGTGCACTTACAGTTGCACTACTCAAATTCATCAAGAGGTACCTTGTGGAATCATCTTTTTCAAAATTTTTTTTGGGCCTGCTGCTTGGCGTGGGCGTTGTCACCGGCGCTTGGGCCGACGACGATGAACACGGCTCCGGGTCGAAATGGGGCAAGAGCGAAAAGCATGAAGGGCGTTCAGACCTGCGCGCAGGCATGGGTACACCGCCGCCGGCGTCGTTTCAGAAGGAATGCGCTTCCTGCCACATGGCCTATCCGGCTGGCTTGCTGCCAGCCGGCTCGTGGCAGCACCTGATGGCCAACCTGAGTCAGCACTTTGGCAGTGACGCCTCGCTCGACACCGTCAGTGCCACCGAAATTGCCAGCTACCTCACCAGCAACGCGGGCACCTACAAACGCGTGAATGAAATGCCGCCGCAAGACCGTATCACCCAGTCGTACTGGTTTTCGCGCAAACACGACAAGCATGTCAACGACAACGTCTGGAGCCGTGCGTCCATTGGCAGCCGTGGCAACTGCGCCGCCTGCCACGCGGGTGCTGAGCATGGCA
>JAQTSL010000207.1:0-3395 GCA_028711355.1 Rhodoferax sp. | reverse complement strand
TAACGAGCACAGCGTGCGCATTCCTGGTTGATTGAACCGATGCAAACAAAGCAAACCATTCTTGTCTGGGACGCGCCGACACGTCTGTTTCACTGGTTGATGGTGCTCTGCTTTGCCGGAGCCTGGCTAACCGCCGAAGGCAGCCGCTTGCTGGGCGTGCACCTGACGCTGGGCTACACCATGGTCGCCCTGGTGGCTTGGCGCGTGCTCTGGGGTGTGATCGGTACCCGCTACGCGCGCTTTGCCAGTTTCGTGCGTGGTCCACAGGCGGTGTTGCAACATTTTCGTGATCTGCTGAGCCCCGCTGCCAGCCATCCGGTCGGACACAACCCGCTTGGTGCGGTTTCGATCATGCTGATGCTGGCGCTGACGCTGCTGATAGTGGCGAGCGGCTGGGTCTATTTCAGCGGCGGGCCGCGTTTGCTCAAAGAGCTGCACGAAGCCAGCGCCAGCCTGATGCTGGCGGTTGTTGGTGTGCACATTGCGGGCGTGGTTTTTGCTAGCCTGATGCAGCAAGAAAATCTCGCGCGCAGCATGGTCAACGGCCGAAAACAAGGCAAGCTCACCGACGCGATTCGATGGAACTGGTGGCCAGTTGCAGTGCTGCTGCTGGGTGCTGTGCTGAGCTTCTGGTGGCTGCAATGGCAAAGCCCGCTGCTGAGCACCACGCCGGCAGCCGGTCTGAGCGCCGGACACGACGGCGACGACGATTAACATCGCCGTCAGAAGCAGTTAAGGAGATGACCATGCGAATTCTGTTGGCGGAAGACGACCCAATGCTAGGCGACGGGCTGCGCGCTGGTTTGCGCCAGCAGGGCTTTCAGGTGGATTGGGTGCGCGACGGCCAGGCGGCCGAGCGCGAATTGACCAGCGGTGACTACCAGGCCGCCGTGCTCGACCTGGGACTGCCACTGAAAGACGGTCTGGACGTGCTGCAAGCCCTGCGCAGCAAACGCGTCAGCACACCGGTGCTGGTGCTGACCGCACGTGACGCCGTGCCCGACCGCATCAAGGGGCTGGACCTGGGGGCGGACGACTACGTGCTTAAACCCGTTGATTTGTTTGAACTGGGCGCACGCCTGCGCTCGCTGGTGCGACGCGCGCACGGTCAGACGCAAGACGTGCTGGCCTGTGGCGACTTGCAGCTCAAGCCGTCGGCGCGGCAGGTGACGCTGGGCGGCCAGTTGGTGACGCTTTCGACCCGCGAATTTGACTTGTTGCACGCGCTGATGCTCAGCGTGGGCCGCGTGCTGTCGCGCGAGCAGCTTGAGCAGCAGCTTTACAGTTGGGGCCACGAGGTGGAAAGCAACGCGGTTGAGGTGCACATCCACCACCTGCGCAAAAAACTTCTGCCCGAGCTGATCCAGACCGTGCGCGGTGTTGGCTACACCTTGATGCGCCCGCAAAGCTCAACCTAGGTTGAAGGCTGCCGTGCTTAAGTTGCTACACATCTCCTCGTTACAGGCACGACTGCTTGGCTTGCTTTTGTTGCTGGTCACGCTGGTCTGGCTCAGTGCCGCCGTGCTGACCTGGGTCGACACGAGCGACGAACTTGGTGAACTGCTCGACGGCCACCTAGCGCAGTCGGCCGCGCTGCTGGTGGCGCAGCAGGGCAACCATCTGCCCGAACGCCACGGCGACGACGAAACCCCACTGGAAGACGCACCCTCCCTGCACAAATACGCGCCACGCGTGGCGTTTCAGGTGTTTCACGAAGGCGCCTTGGTGCTGCGTTCTGCCAACGCGGGCAGCGTCCCCATGTCTGGCAAGACACGCGGGTTTTCCACCGTGGAGCTGACCGATCAAAAACAGTGGCGGGTGTTTGGTGCTCAGGGCGGCGAAGGCGACGTGCAGGTGTTTGTGGCAGAACAGGTGAAATCACGCGAGTCGATCTTGTGGGCCGTGCTCAAGGGCGTGCTGATGCCGCTGATGTACGCCTTGCCGCTGCTGGCGGTGGTAGGCTGGCTGGCCGTGCGCCAGGGCTTGGCACCGCTGCGCCACCTCAGCAGCGCCTTGGCGCAGCGCCAACCCAATGCACTGGAGCCGGTCAAACTCGCCGACGTGCCCAGCGAAGTCGAGCCGGTAGTGGACTCGCTCAACTCGTTATTTGAGCGCATCGACCGCATGATGGCTTCGGAGCGGCGTTTTACGGCCGACGCCGCGCACGAGCTGCGCACCCCCATCGCAGCCATCCGTATGCAGGCGCAGGTGGCGCTGGCTGCGGGCAATGACACCGCTACGCGTGAACACGCGCTTAACTACACGCTGGCGGGCTGTGACCGCGCCACCCATCTGGTGGAACAACTGCTCACCTTGTCGCGGCTGGAGTCCTCCAGCGCCAGCGCCCCCACCGGCGTGATCGATGTCAGTGCGGTGGCGCACCGGGTGGCCGCCGACCTGGCACTGGCCGCACTGGGGCGCGCGCAAGACTTGGTATTGGAGGCCGACACACCGTGCCCGATTGCAGCCGACGATATGCTCACCAGCGTGCTGGTGCGCAACCTGCTGGACAACGCCATGCGCTACAGCCCGCCGGGCGCGCACGTCAAGGTTGCCGTCAGTTGCACCGACGATCAGGTCGTGCTTCAGGTGGACGATAGCGGCCCGGGCCTGTCCGAGGCCGATATCGCACACCTGGGCGAACGCTTCTTTCGGGTGCTTGGCACCGAGCAGACTGGCAGCGGTCTGGGCTGGTCGATCGTGCGCCGCATCGCTGCGGTCTATCTGGCCCAGGTGTCGGTGCACCGCTCCGGGTTGGGTGGCTTGAGCGTGCGGGTGCGTTGGCCGCGCCAGCCAGCATAAGACCCCACCGACACCGGGTAGAGGCGGGAAAATACCGGGCAAGCAGCATTTTTTGGGCCCGTAGAATCAGGCTTTTGCGTCAACGTACGCAGTTACTTCAAAGGATGCCCCCATGACTGCCTTGCCCCCGGCCCTGTCTGACCGCGATGGAAAAATCTGGATGGACGGCCAGATGGTTGAATGGCGTGACGCCAAAATTCATGTACTGACCCACACGTTGCATTACGGCTGCGGTGTTTTTGAGGGTGTGCGTGCCTACAAGACCGAGCAGGGCACGGCGATTTTCCGGCTCGAAGAGCATACCCAGCGCCTGCTCAACAGCGCCAAGATTTTGCGCATGAAGATTCCTTTCACGCATGAACAAATCATGCAAGCACAGATTGACGTAGTGCGCGCCAACCAGCTTGAGAGCTGCTACCTGCGCCCCTTGAGCTGGATCGGCAGCCGCAAACTCGGCGTCAGCCCCAAGGGCAACACCATCCACCTGATGGTCGCTGCCTGGCCCTGGGGCGCTTACCTGGGTGAAGAGGGCATGAAGCGCGGCATCCGCGTCAAGATCAGCAGCTTCACCCGCCACCACGTCAACATCACCA
>JAQTSL010000206.1 GCA_028711355.1 Rhodoferax sp. | reverse complement strand
GATTGACTTCCAAAACCCAATCATGGCACGTTGATGCCGTTACCGGGAAGAGGGAAGTCCCTTCGTATTCAGATGGATGGCGAGGCGAGTTGCGAGGCAGTTTGGGCGGGCGTGAGGCGTTCATAGCCCAGCTATGAACAACGAATGACCGTCCAAAATGACCGCAAATCGGCCGCCAGCCGCTGCGCCGGGTCGAAGACCCGCCTAATGGATTTACTCGGTTTAATGACCTTCTTTGCGCTGCTTGCGGTGTGACTCGCCAGACGCACCGTGGTCGCGCTGCCCTTGGTCATGTTTGGCCTTTTTTGGTTTCTGAAATTTGGCAGCAGGGAAGCTTTCGTCGTGCTCCCAGCGACCCGGCTGGCGCACGAAATTGCCGTTGTGCTGCTCCCACCGATCCGGTTCCCAGCGGTAGCCAGTGCGCTGCAACAGGGGGCGTCCGCGCACCCAGATGTGGCGGTCCTGGTTCCAGGCCCAGTAGCCGGGTGCCCATACGTAACCTGGCTGTAGCAGGGGCATCGTTTCATGGACTGGCGCGGGTGGCGCAAAAACCAGGTTGACACTGACCTGCGCCAGCGCCGCAGCACCGGCTGTCAGCGCCAGCGGCAACAACAAACTTCGAACCATCGGGTGCAGTGCCATACAAATCTTTCCAAGGGGTAAAGCGCCATCGTCGCGCTTTGTCAGCAGCCAGTCGGTGCGTTTGCGCACGGACTTCTGAGCGGCCGCATTGAAAAATGGACCATGCACCTGTCTCGTTTTATCAAGTGGACGCTGAGCGCGCAGCTGGCTTTGATTTTGCTGGCCGCCGTCACGCTGGCCTTGCTGGGCTGGAACTGGCTGCGCGCGCCGATCGAGCGCATGACGTTTGAGCAAACCGGGCGCACGTTGACCATTGGCGGCGATCTGGCGGTGCACTGGGGCTGGCCATGGCCACGCATTCAGGCGCAACAGGTCAGCTTTGCCAACCCTGCCTGGGCCTTGCACCGGCAACTGTTGACCGCCGATGCACTGGCATTTTCAATCCATCTGCCGCAGTTGTTGGCCGGCAAATGGGTGCTGTCAGAGCTGCACCTGACACGCCCGGTGGTGCAGTTGGAGCAGGGGCCGCAAGGGCAAAGGAGCTGGTTGCTAGACCGCCAGCAGCAAGATGAAAACGCCGGTGTAGAGATTGACCGCCTCACGCTCGACCAGGGTGTGGTGGGCTACGACGACCCAGCCAGCCACACCAGCATCCGCTCCGAACTTCCTACCTTGCCGGCGCCAGCCGGCAGTGCGGCTGACCCGGGCGTGCGCTTTAGCGCCAAGGGGCAATTCAAGGGCCTGCCGTTCAAGGCAGAGGGTACCGGCGACACCGTTTTGGCGCTGCGCAACCAGACCACGCCGTATCGCCTGAAAGTGGCTGCCACGGTCGGCCACACCCATATTTTGGCCACCGGCCAGGTCACCAGTCTGGTCAAATTCAGCGCGGTTGATATGCAACTGACGCTCAGTGGCAACAACCTGAATCAGTGGTTCACCCTGACCGGCATCGCCATGCCCGCCACCCGAGACTATGTAATGCAGGGGCATTTGGTACGCCAGGGCGACACGCTGCGCTATGACCCGTTCACCGGGCGCATGGGCAGCAGCGACGTGGCGGGTTGGGTGCAACTTAAAACCGGTGGCAACAGGCCCGTGTTGACGGGTGATCTGCTGTCCACCCGGCTCACGCTGGAAGACCTCGGGCCGGTCATTGGTGCGCGCGCGGGCCAACTAAAGAGCGCCAAAAAAGCCGCTGCCCGCAGCGCTCCGGTAGCGGCTGCCACCCCACAGTCCAGGCGTGTGATGCCAGACTTGCCGTTTAACGCCGAGCACTGGGACAGTGTCGATGCCGAGGTCAATTTCAGCGCCAAGACGATTCGCCGCGCCGCTGCGGCACCGCTACAGGCACTGGTCACGCACATTAGCCTGAAGGATTCGGTGCTCAGGCTCGCCCCGCTGCAATTTGCCTTTGGCAGCGGGCAAATCAATGCGCAGGTCACGCTCGATGGCCGTCACACGCCGATTCAAAGCCAGGCCCAGGTGCAAGTCAAACGCCTGGCGCTGGCCCAGTGGTTGCCGGCCAGCCCTTCGAGCAAAGCTGTCACCAGTGTGCTCGGTGGCCAGATCAACCTTGCGGGCCGTGGCAATTCGGTCGGCAGCATGCTGGCCGCCTCCAGTGGCAGCGTCAAGCTGCTGGTCTCGGGCGGCGAAATCAGCCAGATGATGATGGAAAAAGCTGGCCTGCACCTGTGGGAAATGCTGCGTCTGACCCTGACCGGAGACAAGCAGATCAAACTGCGCTGCGCGGTGGCCAACTTTGAAGTCAAGGCGGGGCAAATGCAGGCCAGCACCTTGCTGATGGACACCCAGGTGACGACGCTGCTGGGCAGCGGCAAGATTGACCTGGCGCAAGAAAAATTCGACTTGACCTTTAACCAAAAAACCAAAAAAACCAGTCCGGTGGCGCTGCGCAGCCCGATTCACGTGGGCGGCAATTTTGTCAAACCCATCATTGCAGTGGACCGCGCACGCATGGCCACGCGCGCGCTGGGCTCGGTGCTGCTGGGCCTGGTCAACCCGCTGCTGATGCTGATCCCCCTGATAGACGCGGGCCCCGGCATCGATAGCGGTTGTGCCCAATGGCTGGCAGGCAAGTCATGATCCCTGTCATTCGCCGCCGCTGGGACCGGATAGTTATAAAGCTCGTGCTGCTGGCTATGGGTTTGACCGGCTGCGCCACCTTGCCCGATACCGCTGCGCTGATTGCGCGGCACAGTGCCCAGGCGGCGCGCTTTGAGTCTGCCAGCAAAGCGGTGTCACGCCAGCGCAGTGCCGCCATCGTGGCCGAGCTCAAGCGCAGCTCGGGTGACATTGACATCCTGGACAAGCAGCTCGCCTTGGAGCAAAGCATCAGCGACAGACCGCTCATTCTGGGCAACCAGGTCATGTTGCTGCAAGACGGTTCTGCCACTTACAGCGCCATGGTGGCCGCCATTCGGCAGGCCAAAGACCACATCAATCTGGAGTCGTACATCATTGAAGACGATGCTGTGGGCCGTGCCTTTGCCGACCTGCTGCGGCAAGCTCAGGCGCGTGGCGTGCAGGTCAACCTGATGTACGACAGTGTCGGCTGCATCGGCACCCCGCGGGCATTTTTTGACCAGTTGGCACAGGCCGGGGTGGCGGTGCTGGAGTTCAACCCGGTCAACCCGCTGCTGGCCAAAGGGGCGTGGCAGATCAACAACCGTGATCACCGCAAGATGCTGCTGGTCGATGGCCGCCTGGTCATCATGGGCGGCATCAACATCAGCAGCGTCTATTCCAGCGGCTCGGTACTGCTAAGAACCAAGAAGTCTGCGCACAAGCCCGCCGCTTGGCGCGACACCGACCTGCAAATAGAAGGCCCGGTGGTGGCCGAGTTTCAAAAACTGTTCTTGCAAAGCTGGGACAAGCAGCACGGCCCCACACTGGCTCCCAAGGCCTACTTTCCGCCGCTGTCGCCTCAGGGTAAAGACATTGTGCGGGCCATCGGCAGCACGCCAGACGACCCCTACAGCCTGATCTACCTGACCCTGATCTCGGCCATTGGCAATGCTGAGAAGCACGTCCACCTGACCAACGCCTACTTTGTCCCTGACCCGCAGTTGCTGCAGGCGCTCACCGCTGCCGCTGCGCGTGGTGTGCAGGTCAAACTGATTCTGCCCAGCCACTCCGACTCGGCACTGGTGTTTCACGCCGGGCGGGCCCATTACGCGCACTTGCTGGCGGGTGGCGTGCAGATTTTTGAGCGCCATGGGGCTTTGCTGCATGCCAAAACGGCGGTGATTGATGGCGTCTGGTCCACCGTGGGCTCGACCAACCTTGACTGGCGCAGTTTTCTGGACAACGACGAGGTCAACGCGGTGGTGCTGGGCCGCGACTTTGCGGCACACATGCAGCGCATGTTTGAGATCGATTTGGCGGCGTCGCAACCGATCGATCCGCAAGCGTGGCGGCAGCGCCCGCTGCAGTTCAGGCTGCAGGAATGGCTGGCGCAGTTTTGGCAAAACCTGTTGTAAGCCACAACCCACTTGTTGGCAGGGTTCGCTACAGCACAGACCAGCGATTTGATACCGACGATAGTCCCTGTTTCTACTATTACCAAGGACCACCATGCCTACTTTCGGAACGCCTTTTTCAGGCCTTGCCCAGAGCAAAAAGCTCAGCCCCTTTGAGCTCATTCGCGCCATCCGTTTCATGGTGGCTTCAGAGTACGAAGCGACCCAGATGTACACGCAACTGGCCGAATCGACCGACCACCCGCTGGCGATCAAAGTGCTCAAGGAAATTGCCAACGAAGAGCTGGTGCACGCCGGTGAGTTTTTGCGCCTGTTGCACGAGCTTGCCCCCGAAGAAGCCAAGTTTTACGCCAAAGGTGCGCTCGAAGTCGAAGAAAAAATCAGCTAGCCGGTACACCGCTGGCAGGAAAATACTATTAACAATGTAGCTACTCACGCAGGTGCAGCAAGCGCTACAAGGTCATATTGCATCTAAATTGTTTGTACCATTTGGGGCCTTGGCCGCCAACACCAACCCCTGGTCAAGCGCTGCCATGAACTCGTGGACCTTGATCGGTTTGGTCTGGTAGGCATAAAAGCCCGCGGCCAGACCCTTTTCGATGTCGTGCGACATGGCATTGGCGCTCAGCGCCAGCACCGGAATATGCGCGGTGGTCGGGTCAGCCTGCAAAATTTTCATAGCCTCCAGGCCGCTGATGCCGGGCAAATGGATGTCCATCACGATCACCTCGGGCTGCCGGCTGCGCGCCATGGCGATGCCCTGCAAGGCGTCTTGCGCGCTGAGCAAGTGAATGTCTGCGCGAGCGACCAGCAGTTGCTCGATCAGAGTTACGTTGGCTGGGTTGTCTTCCACGTACAACACTGAGCGCGGCATCGGTAGGTGCGCCGCAACGGTCGCAGGTGTCGCGCGTGTGCCAGAGCTCACAGGTAGTGCAGTTGCCACAGTTACGGCAGGTGTTGCAGGTGGCACGTCCGGCGCTGGGTCCAACTTGACCGGCAGGACGGCTACAGCGGTAACGCTGGACAGGTTCAGTTCAAACCAGAACACACTGCCCACCCCCACCGTGCTGGTGACACCCAGCTCGCCACCCATTGAGGTTACCAGCCGCTGGCTCACCACCAGGCCAATGCCGGTGCCCTTGGTAGCGCTGGTTTCCTGGCCGAGCCGGTTAAACGGCTGAAACAGTTGCGCCAGTTGGTTCGCCGCCAGGCCCGGGCCGGTGTCGCGCACGCTGATGCGCAGGCGCTGGGGATTTGGTGTGCTGTAGCTGACTTCCACCAGACCGCCCGGTGTGTTGTATTTGATGGCGTTGGACAGCAGGTTGATCAGCACTTGTTTGAGCCGGGTTGGGTCGGCCTGTACGCTCCATGGCTGGGGTGTTGATGTAAAACGCAGCATCACCGACTTGTCCATGGCGAGCGGCTCAACCAGGTCCTGGCAGTCAACCATCACCGCAGCCAGTGGCACGTCTTCCATGCTCAGCGCGGCCTTGCCTGACTCAATGGCGGCCAGGTCCAGAATGTCATTGACCAGTTGCAGCAGATACCAGCCTCTTTTAAGAATTTGCGCCAGGCTGTTGCGCTGGCTGGGCGTGGGTGCCGGGGTGCCGGCCTCCATCAGTTGGGCAAAGCCCAAAATAGCGTTCAGCGGTGAGCGCAGCTCGTGGCTCATGCTGGATAAAAACTCGGATTTGGCCAAATTGGCCCGATCAGCCTGGATGCGCGCCGCTTGCAAACTGCGGTTGGTTGCATACAAGGCGTCGTCAAGCTTCTTTCGATCAGAAATATCGCTCAGAATCACGCGCAACACGGGGCAATCGGTGGTTTCACTCACCGCGCTGATATTGAGTTTGACCCACAACGTGGCGTTGCCGCCTTGCAGCACCTGGAGCTCACAATTTTGGGCTTGGCCGGTGTCGATCAATTGCTGGCGGCAGTGGTAGTAAACATCCTGATCAAACTTGGCAATAAACCGGCTCAGGGGTTGTTTGGCCAGTGCGCCACGCGCCACCCCCAGCATGGTGGCCACGCTCAAGTTGGCCTCCAGGATCAGCCCTTGGGCCGACACCGTGAGGTAACCCACCGGGGCCAGGTCATACAGATCGAAGTAGCGCGCACGCGACGCCTCCAGCGCCAACTGCGCCCGCTGCAGCTCGTCGTTTTGCATCTCCAGTTCAATTTGGTGCACTTGCAGCTCGTGCAAAACCTTTTGCGTGGCTTGCTCCGAGAGCTGCGGGGCTGCAACTGCTTGCAGGGCTGCGCTGTCATCAAAGCGGGCTTGGGCACGCTGGCGCAGCCGGTCGGCCTGCATCCACGCGACCGTGGCCAGATCGACATCGCCGGGCTTGCTGTGCAAATGATCGGTCATGGCGTGGTGTTGGCCGCAGCTTGCGTTGCCGGGCTGGCGCAGGCGCGCTCGGTGGTGGCAATGGCATACATCTGACCGGCCTCGTCCAGCAGTGCCGTGGCGGTGAGTGAAATGTCCAGCACCCGGCCGTCTTTGGTCAGCCTTTGGGTGTCAAACGGCTCCAGGCTATGGGTGGCGCTGAGTTGGCGCATTTTGCTCAGTTCGCT
>JAQTSL010000205.1 GCA_028711355.1 Rhodoferax sp. | reverse complement strand
TGCCAGTCGAGCGTTGGAATTGAAAGAAGCCCACGCGTTATGCAAATTTTTATGGTGAAATTTCTTGCCGCCGAGTTGGATCTATTTCTGCCCGGTGGTCAAGCGCGGTCACACCGCCAGCCACTCGCGGCTGACCCCCGGATTCTGGTGCAGTTGTTCGGGCGTACCGGTAAACACGATGCCGCCGTGGCCCATCACGGCGCAATGGTCCGACACTGCCAATGCGATGGTCAGCTTTTGTTCGATCAGCAGCACCGACACACCCTTGGCGCGTAGCGTCTGCAAAAAAGTACCCACCTGCTCGACAATTTTGGGCGCCAGTCCCTCGGTCGGCTCATCAATGATGATCAGCTCGGGGTCGCCCATCAGGGTGCGGCACAGCGTCAGCATTTGCTGCTCGCCGCCCGACATGACGCCGGCCTCGACCGCACAGCGCTCGCCCAGCCGGGGAAACAATTGGTACATATCGTCGAGCGTCCAGCGACCGGCTTTAGCACCCGTTTTTTGCCCCGTTTTACCCCCGCTTTTTTGCCCCAGCAACAGGTTTTGTTCTACTGTCAATTGAGGGAATATCTCGCGCTCTTCCGGCACATAGCCCAACCCCAAGTGCGCGATTTCGTAGGTTTTACGCCCCAGAATCTCTTGCCCCTTCCAGCGCAGCGAGCCGGTCGCATCGACCAAGCCCATCACCGCCTTGGCGGTGGTCGAACGCCCGGAGCCGTTGCGCCCCAACAGCGCCACAATTTCGCCCACGCCGACCGTCAGCGACACCCCGTGCAACACGTGACTTTTGCCGTAGTAGGCGTGCAATTTTTCGATTTGCAGCATCAGGCCTCCGGCGCGTTAACGGTGCTGGCAGCGGCCACCGGCGAGCCCAGATAAGCCTCTTGCACACGGGCGTCGGCGCGCACCACCTCGGGCCCGTCAAAGGCCAATAATTCGCCATACACCACCACGGCAATTTTGTCCGCCAGCCCAAACACCACGTCCATGTCATGCTCTACTGTCAATAGCGTTTTACCCTCTGTGACGTGCCGGATCAGCTTGATGAAATGACGCGTTTCAAGCTTGCTCATGCCAGCCGTGGGTTCGTCCAGCAAAATCACTTTCGCGCCACCGGCGATGGTGATGCCGATCTCTAGCGTGCGCTGTTCGGCGTAGGTGAGATTCATGGCCAGCGTGTCACGCTTTTTATCCAGGTGGATGCTTTCCATCAGCTCTTGCGCGCGGTCGTTGGCGTCGTCCAGGTCCAGCAAAAATTTCAGGAAGGTGTACTTGTAGCCCAGGCTCCACAGCACGCCACAGCGCAGGTTCTCGAACACGCTGAGTTTGGGGAAGATGTTGGTAATCTGGAAGCTGCGGCTCAGGCCCAGCCGGTTGATCTCAAAAGGCTTCTTGCCGACCACATTTTGGCCGTTGAGCAGCACCCGGCCAGAAGTGGGCTCGATGCGCCCGCTGATCAGGTTGAACAACGTCGATTTGCCAGCACCGTTGGGGCCAATGATGCCGACCCGCTCGCCGGGCTGCACCGTCAGGCTGATGCCGCGAATGATGGGCGTCTTGCCAAAGGTCTTGCGCAGGTCTTCAAGCTGCAGTGCAGGCGGCGTATCGTGGTGCGTCATGCGGTCTCGCGTCGCTTGATTTCTTGTTCGATATCTTCGTTGGCCTGGCCCCACTGGCGCACAAATTCACGCCGGCACAGCTCAAACAGCGCCACGCCGGTCGCGCTGGCATAGACGGCGCCAAACCAACTGCTTAAGCCGTGCGCGTTGAGCTTGGCCCCCATAAAGTTCAGCTCAGGCCCCAGCGCGGTGTTGAGCTGTAGGTGATAGACCATCTCGACCATCGCCGCTGCCCCCACCAGCGCCACCAGTGCGGTCCCGGCCAGCCCCAGGTAACTGGCCCACAAACGGCGCAGATGGCCAAACGCCGCCAGCCGCAGGTTCATCATCAAGAGGGCAGCCAACCCACCGGGCGCGTACATCACCATGAACAAAAAGATCAGCCCCAGGTACAGCAGCCAGGCCTTGGTGAATTCTGACAGCAGGACAAACGCCAGCACCATCAAAATGCCGCCCAGAATCGGGCCAAAGAAAAAGGTCGCGCCGCCCAAAAAGGTAAACAGCAGATAGGCGCCACTGCGATAGCCGCTGACCACCTCAGAGGTGACGATCTCAAAATTAAGCGCCGCCAAGCCGCCCGAGATACCGGCAAAAAAGGCGGCAATGATGAAGGTGAGGTAGCGCACCACCTGCGGGTTGTAGCCGACAAAAGCCACGCGTTCGGGGTTGTCGCGCACCGCGTTCAACATCCGCCCGAGCGGCGTGCGGGTAAAAGCGTACATCAACCCGGTGCAGACCAAGGTGTAGGCCGCAATCAGGTAATAAAGCTGTAGCTGCGGCCCATAGGTGATGCCAAACGGTTTACTGCCAGCCACACGGTTGCCCGAGATACCGCCTTCGCCGCCAAAAAATTCGGGGAACATCAGCGCCATCGCCCACACCAGTTCACCCACACCCAGCGTGATCATGGCAAACGGCGTGGCTGCTTTTTTGGTGGTAACCCAGCCCAGCAACAGCGCAACCAGAGCGCTGCACAACCCACCCACCAGGGGCGTCAGGCTGACCGGCAACGGCCAGCCGCCGCTGACCAGATTAAGCGTGTGCATGGCCAGAAAGGCACCCATGCCGGAATAGACGGCGTGGCCAAAACTGAGCATGCCGCCCTGCCCCAGCAACATGTTGTAGCTCAGGCAAACGATGATCGCGATGCCCATCTGGCTCAAAAGCGTCTGGCTCAAGCTGCTGGTAAAAAGCAACGGCGCCAGCAACAAAATCAGCGCGTAGCTGCCCCAGATGATCACGCGTCCCAAATCAACCGGGTGCACCATGTACGCGCCAGCCCGACGGGTTTCAAAACGCAAAAAAAGGCTCGTCAAGAACGGCATCAGTCTTCCCGCGTTCCGAGCAGGCCCTTGGGCCTGAAAATCAGCATCAGCACCAGCAGCAGGTACGGCAGGATCGGCGCCACCTGGCTGACTTTGAGCTTCCACAATGCATAGCCAAAGGTGTCAGCCGTGACGCTCAAGCCAATCGTTTGCAGGGCAGACTGGATCGACCCATCCACCGCCACCGCAAAGGTTTGCAAGATGCCGATCAGCAGCGACGCCAAAAACGCGCCGCCCAGCGAGCCCATGCCACCAACCACCACCACCACAAAAATGATGCCCCCCACACCCGCAGCCATGCCGGGCTCGGTGACAAACGCGTTGCCGCCAATCACGCCAGCCAGACCGGCCAGCGCGCAGCCGCCGCCAAACACCAGCATGAAGACACGCGGCACGTTGTGGCCCAGCGCCTCGACCATGTGCGGGTGTGTCAACGCCGCCTGAATCACCAGCCCGATGCGACTGCGCGTGAGCAACAACCACAACGCTGCCAGCATCGCCAGCGCCACCGCCATCATGAAGGCGCGGTAGATCGGAAACTGGGTGCCATACAGGGTAAACAGCGGCCCGTCCAGCGCAGTTGGCACACGGTAATCGACCGAACTGCGCCCCCACACCAGTTGCACCAGCTCCAGCAGGATGTAACTCATGCCAAAGGTAATCAGCAGCTCGGCCACATGCCCGTACTGATGCACCCGTCGCAACACATAGCGCTCAAACAAGGCACCCAGCACGCCCGCGCCCAGCGGCGCCAGCAGCAGCGCCAGCCAGAACCCCAGCCAGCCGGTCAGCGTGTAGGCAAAGTAGGCGCCCAGCATATAAAACGATGCGTGGGCAAAATTAAGCACGCCCATCATGCTAAAAATCAGCGTCAGCCCGGAGCTGAGCATAAACAGCAGCAGTCCGTAGCTGACGCCGTTGAGCGTCGAAATGGCAAAAAACTCCATCAATATTGGAAGGAAAGTTAAAGTGAAAAACGCCGAGCTTCGTCATTCCCGCGTAGGCGGGAATCCAGCATCTCGGCAAACCCTGGATTCCCGCCTGCGCGGGAATGACGGGAATGTGCGCGGGAATGACGGGAATGTGCGCAGGAATGACGTGGATGTGCGCGGGAATGACAATACGCTTTCATCAACCAAGTAGCCACAGCCGGTGCACAGCGGCTCTAGATCAACCCGGGCGCTTCATCTGGCAACTGGTCGGGGTACTGGCGATGTACGGGTCCATCTGCTTGACGGGAGCAAAGGTGTAACCGGTGTTTTCCACGCTGTACGGGTACTTTTTGTCCACTTTTTGCCACTTGGTCACGTACATCGACTGCTGCAACTGGTGGTCCGATTTGCGCATCTGCACCTCGCCAGCAAAGCTGGGGATCGACAGGCCTTCCATGGCGGCAGCCACCTTCACCGGGTCGGTGGACTTGGCCTTGGCAATGGCTGCGCTCATCAGGTTGATGCCGTTGAAGGTGGCGTAGGTGTAGTAGTCGTCGTTGAATTTTTTCTTGTATTCATTGGACAGTGCACCAATCTCGCCGGGCTGGTTAGCCGAGCCGTAGGCAATGACATAGACCTCGCCGTCGCCACCAGCAGCCAGCGCAGTCGGGGTGCCGGTAACCTGCGCGTAGTAGGTGTACATCGGCAGCTTCAGGCCCGAGTCGTTGAGCGCTTTGACCAACAACGTCAGGTCAGCACCCCAGTTGCCAGTGACGATGGCGTCAGCACCTGATTGCTTGATCTTGGCCACGTAGGGCGCAAAGTCTTTCACCTGACCGATCGGGTGCAGGTCTTCACCGACAATTTTCACGTCGGGGCGTTTGCGCGCGATCGCATCTTTGAAATATTTGGCCACCTGCTGGCCGTGCGAGTAATTCTGGTTGATCAGATAGACCTTGCTGACCTTGGGCTGGTCTTTCATGAAGCTGGTGAGCGCTTCCATCTTCATCGAGGTGTCAGCGTCCAGCCGGAAGTGCCAGTAGTCGCACTTTTCGTTGGTCAGCGCCGGATCGACGGCGGCGTAGTTCAGGAATACCACCTCTTTGCCCGGGTTGCGTTCGTTGTGCTTGGCAACGGCGCCCGAGATCGCCAGCGCTGCACCTGAACCGTTGCCTTGCGTCACGTAGCGAAAGCCCTGGTCAATGGCGGCCTTGAGCGAGTTCAGGCTTTCTTGCGGCGAGCCTTTGTTGTCAAAACCAACCACCTCAAACTTGACACCCGCAGCGCTCCTGGCGCCGCCCAGCTTGTCGGCGGCAAACTGCCAGCTCTTGAGCTGGTTTTGCCCAACGTTGGCAAACGGCCCCGACAACGGGTCGATGAAGGCGATTTTTACCGTCTGACCGCTCTGGGCAAAAACGGCCACAGAGCATGTCATCATTGCGCAAGCAGCAATACTTTTAATAGCAAATTTCATAAAGTCTCCTGGTTGTTGACGTTTCAGCGCCAGCAAGGCTGGTCACACCTTAGAGCGTAGCGGCAAACACACGCATCGTGGCCGAGGGATATCCCCTAGGGGTATCGCACAGGTGACACAGCACACTGGTGCAATCAGCTTGCCGGTTCAGCGCAGATCCGGCAGCACGTAGTCTTTGAGGATCTCGCGCAGCTTGGTCTTTTGCATCTTGCCAGTGGCACCCAGCGGAATCGCGTCTAAAAACACCACGTCGTCGGGCACTTGCCATTTGGCCGCCTTGCCCTGGTAGAACGCCAGCAACTCGTCCCGCGTGAGCTCCTGCCCCGGCTTTTTCACCACCGCCACAATCGGGCGCTCGTCCCACTTGGGGTGCTTCATGCCGATGCAGGCGGCCATCGCCACCGCCGGGTGTGCCACCGCAATGTTTTCAATGTCGATTGAGCTGATCCACTCACCGCCGCTCTTGATCACGTCCTTGCTGCGGTCGGTGATCTGCATATAGCCGTCGGCGTCAATGGTGGCCACGTCGCCGGTCGGGAACCAGCCGTCGATCAGCGGCTTGACCGCCTCGGCGTCGCCCACACCCTTGAAGTATTCGCGCACCACCCACGGCCCCTTGACCAGCAGGTCACCGTAGGTTTTGCCGTCCCAGGGCAGCTCGTTGCCGTCGCCGTCAACAATTTTCATGTCAACGCCGTAGATGCAGCGACCTTGCTTGAGGCGCACCTTCATCTTGTCTTCTGCAGACATGGTCAAATGCTTGTTCTTGAGCGTGCACAGCGTGCCCAGCGGGCTCATCTCGGTCATGCCCCAGGCGTGCAACACCTCAACGCCATATTTGTCGTTGAACGCGGTGATCATCGCCGGCGGGCAGGCTGAGCCGCCAATCACCGTGCGCTTGAGGCTTGAAAAATGCAGGCCGTTGGGCTCCATGTGGCCCAGCAGCATCTGCCAGATGGTCGGCACGCCAGCGGCGTAAGTCACCTGCTCCAGCTCGATCAAATCATAAATCGACTTGCCGTCCATGCCGGGCCCCGGAAACACCAGTTTGGCGCCGGTCAGTGCGGCTGAATACGGAATACCCCAGGCGTTGACGTGAAACATCGGCACCACCGGCAAAATCGAATCGCGCGCCGACAGGCACATCACGTCGGGCAAGGCGGCGGCGTAGGCGTGCAGCACGGTCGATCGGTGGCTGTACAGCGCCGCCTTGGGGTTGCCGGTGGTGCCGCTGGTGTAGCACATGGAGGACGCGGTGTTTTCATCAAAATCGGGCCAGGTGTAGCTGGGCAATTCGGCCGCCAGCAGTGCCTCC
>JAQTSL010000204.1 GCA_028711355.1 Rhodoferax sp. | reverse complement strand
GGCTCTCGCTCTCGGCCCCGGCAGATCGCCTGATGGAAGACTGGCTGGACAAGGTGCAATCGACCGCTCAGCGCATTTCTGCCGCACTGGGCTACAGAGGGTCACGCCGTTAGCGTTTGCGCTGAACCCGCATCAGCAGTCAGCACAGCCGCTTTCACTCGCCAACCGCTGCTGGCGCTTTTTCCACCAGGGCGGTGCGCACGAATCCTGATTCGACGGAGGGATGCACCGACGCTTCACTCACTGAAGACGCGGGGTCATGCAAGGCATCAAACCCTCGGGCTTCCAGCCAGGTGCGAATACGCTGCGCATCGCCAAAATGCGAGTATTTGCCCCAGGCATCGAGCAAAACCACGATCACCCTGCGCCCTTCAAACTTGGTCTGGAGAACCAGGCAATGCCCAGCCTCGTTGATGTAGCCGGTTTTTTGCAGGAGGATGTCCCAGCCGCGATTGAAAACCAGATGATCGGTGTTGCGAAATTGAAGCGTGCGCGGCCCGATATCCACTTCACTTTCCGGGTGGGTGGAAAAGTCGCGGATCAACGGGTAGTGATAAGCCGCCTTGACCAGCAGGGCAAGATCATGTGCGGTCGACTCGTTTTGCGGAGACAAACCAGTCGGCTCGACGTAGCGCGTGGCATTCATGCCCAGTGCACGCGCCTTGGCATTCATCGCCGGAATGAAGGCGGCCAAACCACCAGGGTAATTTCTCGCCAGAGCATGCGCCGCCCTGTTTTCCGACGACATGAGGGCCAGCCTGAGCAGCTCTTCCCGAGTGAGCTTTGTCCCCGGACGCAGGCGGGACGCGCTCCACTTCAGCGTGTCAATATCTGCATCGGTGATCTCGATGACCTGATCCATAGGCTGGTGCGCATCAAGGATCACAGCGGCCGTCATCAGCTTGGTGAGCGAGGCAATGGGGCGTGCTGTATCTGCATTCTTGCTCAGCAGAATGCGGCCTGTCCCCTCATCGACCACCAAGGCAGACCCGGAGCGCAGCGACAGGGGATCATCATTTGCCGCAGTGGACGCGGCCGAAACCTGCAATTTGTCTGTCGCTCGAACCACCGAGGATGCAGCACCCGAAACCAGTGCTGTTTTCAGAGCCTGTGGATCAGGACGATGCGATCCAGCCAGATTGGATTTTTTCGTTTTTGCCACCAAAGTGGCCTCTACGCGCAAGTTCACACGCGATTTCGCAACAACGCGTCTTTGCGTCACACGCTGACGAGCCACGGCGCGAACCATTTTTTGCTTTGCGACCGACTTCGACGCCAATTTTTTAGTCGGCCGCGCCGATGCAATCGGCTTTTTCGACTGGCGCTGACGCGCTTCCTTCAATTGTTTCGTCGTCTGTTTCTTGACAGTCTGCTGCTGGGCGACTTCCCGCTTGATCTCTTGATTGACGGCTGCAAAGACGGGCGTGCCGCACAGAGACACAAGAATAACCGAGACAAGCAGCAGCCCTTGCAGACGAAACAATGAATGAAAAAAGGGCGAGCGCATGTCGGCAACAACTCAAAATGAAGCAATGACGGCTAGCCTATCAAATGCCAGAATAAGTAGCAAGATCAGAAACTTGAGAAAACTTCTTCAAGTGCGATCCCACTCGTGGTTTGAGCCTCCTCCAAGCAAACGGCCCGCCAAAGGCGGGCCGTTTGAAAAAGGCAAGAAAGCTCAACAATCAGAACATTTTGTTGTAATTCGCCAAACCTGGGTTGCCCTTGACCCCAATGAGCTTGGGTTCATTGACCTTCAGAGGCTTGATGACTTTGTTGTGCTTGAGGTACTCCTCTACGATGTCCCAGATGGGCGGGTTGTCAGGTGTCGCGCTGGCTTGCTGCACCGGCGCCCATCCTGCCACCTTATAGGTTTTCTTCGGGTCAATCGGCTTCCCGCCCAGCCGCATGTCCTGAATACGGTTGCCAATCTTCTCCTTCGGCGCGCAGGTGTACTCCAGTGCACCCAACCGAACCATATCCCCGCCTTGTTGGTAGTAGGGATCCGGGTTGAACAGGTTGTCGCACACGTCTTCCATCACGTTTTTCACGGTCTCGCCAGTCATGTCTGACAGGGTGCAATACGGATAGGTAATGGCGAGCTGGGTCATCATGTCTTCGCGCGTAATGGGCGCACCGGGCAATAGGCTGCCGCCCCAGCGGAATCCAGGAGAGAACGCCAGATCGCCACCGCGAACAGCCAACATCGCATCGACCACCAGCTGATCCCAGGTGCCGTTGAAGTTGCCGCGGCGATACAGCACGCCTTCGGTATGCGCCAGCACTTCGGTCAGCTTGCTTTCGTACGGAGCACGCACTTTGGCAATCAAAGCCTCCATTTCCGGATCAGCAGGCAGCAGTTCCGAGAAGACCGGAAGCAGCTTGAACTTGTACCCGACCATCTTGCCGCCACGCACATCAAAATCCATCACCCCCATGAACTTGCCGTGAGAACCAGCATTCGTGACCAGGGTCATGCCGCCCGACGGACGGCGAATCTCCACCGCGACTGCCTCGCCGTCATGTGTATGACCACCAAAGATGCAGTCGATCCCTTCGACCAGACTGGCCATCTTGCGGTCCACATCCATCCCATTGTGCGAAATGACGACCACAAGCTGCGCGCCCTTCTGCTTGACTTCCTTGACCACCTTCTGCATGTGGTCGGTGTCAATACCAAAAGTCCAATCGGGAATCAGATAACCCGGGTTGGCGATCGGAGTGTAGGGGAATGCTTGGCCGATGATGGCAACCTGCACGCCGTTCATCTGCTTCATCACATAGTTTGGAAACACCGGATCACCGAAGTCGGCCGTCTTCACGTTCTGCGCGACAAAGTCGATCTTGCCCTTGAAATCCTTGTTGACGATTTCCTTGACGCGATCTTGCCCGTAGGTGAATTCCCAGTGCGCAGTCATCACATCCACGCCCAATTTCAACTGGGCATCAACCATGTCCTGGCCCTTGGTCCACAGCGACAACGCCGTTCCCTGCCAGGTATCGCCACCGTCGAGCAACAAGGCGCCCGGACGCGAGGCCTTCAATTGCTTGACCAGAGTGGCGATGTGCGCGTACCCGCCCATCTTGCCGTACTGCTTGGCTGCACGGTCAAAATCGAGGTAGGTGAAACCGTAGGACTCGCGGGTGTTCGGCTTGAATCCCACCCTCTTGAGATAGTTCGTACCAACCAGATGTGGCAGATGCCCTTCCATTCCGGCGATACCGATATTGACGTTCGGCTCGCGGAAATACACAGGGCGCAAATGTGCGTGACTATCCGTCATGTGCAGAAAATGCACATTGCCGCTCTTGGGCGGGTTGTACAGGCTCTTGATTTCTGCGGCAGTTGCTTCACGGGCCATGGGGAAACCAGTGGCCGCAGCAGCCGCCAATACGCCCATAAATTCACGACGGGTCAGGCTCATTCAAATATCCTCATCAAAAAAATAAAAAGCCCGCCAAATCAATAGCGATCAGGCGGGCGCCACTCAAATTAAGCTTTTTATTATTAGTTTGCGTTGACAGGCGACTTCGGATCCATCAAAAGCGCCATTACGTCCTTCATTTGCTGCTCGGTCAGGATATGGTGGGCGCCAAATGAGGGCATCCAGCTGCATGCGTTGTACGCTGCAGAGTCATACAGACGCCCCCATGTGTACTTGAGAATTGCTTCACTGTTGCCACGAAGCTTCCCATAATCGAGCAGCGAGGGACCAATATTCCCCTGTGATGGGTCATTTTTGACCATCTCATGGCAAGCCAGACAATTACCGCCACTCGGCGTGGCGGGATTGTCACTCCATTGCTTGCCTTTGCCGTTTTGCGCAATCTTCAGACCGGCTTTCCAGTCACCAAGGAATTGACCATCCTTCGGATAGACAATGCCAGCCATTGCTTCGGACTCCAGTTTTTTGCTCACATCAGCAGGAACTGGCTTTCCTAAATATTCATACTTTGAACATTCGTACTGCTGTTTGGTCTGCACCAAGCGATCCAGTTTTGCCTGCCCTTTGGGTGCAAAATCGTTTTTCAGGATGCTCTGGAATGAAGCGGTCGCAAATGGATCGCCTCCGCTCGAAGCCGATTGGTTCATGCCTGCGCAACCGCCTAGCACCCCAGCAGCTGCGGTCATGAGTACAAACAAAGTGGTTCTTTTCATGTTGTCTCCTCGATCTCAGCGCTTGAACGACGGCGTTTGCAGCGTGGCGCCGTTCGAATTCACACCCATGTAGGTAATCAGGTCAATGACAGCGTTCGACGTCATTTTCGGCATGGGGAAGCGTTGTTGACGGAAGCAAGCCAGCATCCGCCATTCAAGCGTCCGCGCCACGCCTTGCGAGTTCGGATACGCGGGCCATGTCGCATAGGACACCGCTGCGCCCTTTGGCCCAGTATCAACCAAGTCTGGCAGCGCAGAAATCTTGATGCGCTTGTCTTTCTCTGAGTGGCAGGTTGCGCAGGAAAAACTGAACGGGCCGCCGCGATAGAAGAACAGTTTTTTGCCGTTCTCGTAAGCCAGCTTTTCTTCTGGCGTATTTTGCGGGATGGCGATTTTCATTTTGTCTGATTCATGAGCGACATACATCGCCATGTTCACCAGAGGTGTTGCGTTGCCACTCTCCTTGGCGAATGCATCGTGCTCAGCCTGCTGCTCAGTAAACCCCTGAAGGGTTTCCATACAGGTAATCAGGCGGGATTCCAGATCTTGAACCTTGCCCGTGTCTGCAAAATAGCGTGGCAACTGGGCATAAGCGCCTTTGAGCACGCCAGGGCCCAGGCCCAGGTTGCATTGCTCCATTGAGGCATTCTTGGGGCCGCGTTTTTCGGTCCAAAGCTTCTTGCCGTCGTCGATATTGAAATCAGCGGGATTGCCGCCCATCTCGTTCATGAGGGCAAGGTATTGATTGCCCTCAGTGGTGATTGAGGCCGCGTTTGCCTCACTGGCAAATCCTCCGACCCACAACATGGCGGGTAGTGCAACCCCGGCCAAGATGGCCGTCTTTTTTGTACGGTTTCTCATAGTCTCCTCGCAGCGGTGAATAAACCAGAATGCGCGAAGCCTTGCGGCCTCGCGCATGAAAACATCAGGACACCGTGGTGTCTGCAGTGGACGTATCGCCCTTGTTATCGATCCAGGACACGGTCACCTTGTCACCGGATTTTCCGCCCTTGTAATGGAACTCAAGGAACGGGTTCTTGGAGATCGCCGTGCCCCAGTCGCAGGTCAGCACCGTCTTATCATTGCTTTTGCAGGTCACGGACTGGATGAAGTGCGCAGGAATCACCGCGCCAGCCTTGTCTTTCATCAGGCCAGTTTCTTCTGGGTGGGTCATCAACACGCGAACCACAACTGCGTCGCCTTCGACGTTTGCCCGCATACGCATCGGGAAAGCCATAGTGTTACTCCTTTAATTGGGTGAATGCTGGTTGGCAGCTAATTCGGAAGATTTCAATGCAAGAGCTGCGCGACGATTAACCGCCACAGCCGCCCAGCGTGACCTTGATTTCTTTTTTGCTGAACAGCAACTTGTCGCCGACTTTCGCCACAGCGTAAACATTGCAAGTTTGCGCCATTTTGATGCGGGTGGCGACGTTCGGCACGGAAGCGTCGGTCATATTGAACATGCCGGCCATTGCGGTCGGGTTTTTCTCGACCAGGATGGCAAGTGCCGTTGTGCCAGCAGCGTTGCTTTTGACACCGACAGGAACCACGGCGCCGTTTTCAGCGATGTCCGGGCCAATGATGGTGACATCCGTACTTTCGGTGGGCGTGCCGCCCCAGATCTTGGCCGCGTCGGCAAACGACTTGGCTTCAAACAAGGGGGCATTCCAACCCGGGGCGTCAGCGGCCATGGCGACGTTCGGCATGAGACCAGCCGTTGCAGCGACGCCCAAGGCGGCTGCGCCTGCACCGATCTGCATGACCTGGCGACGAGTTTGATTCATCAGTCTTCTCCTTAAAGTGAACAGGGCAACCCTGTATCTAAATAACGTATTACTGCTTGGCGCCGTCGACAACCCATTCGGCAATCATCTTGGCATCCGCTTCGCTGATGGTCTGCGGCGGCATGGGCATTGATCCCCAGACACCGGAGCCGCCCTTGATGATGCGTGTCGTCAGTTCGGCAACCATGTCCTTTTTACCAGCATACTTCCCGGCGATTTCTTTGTAGCCCGGCCCAACCAGTTTGTTGTCCCCGAAACTGTGGCAAGCGATACAGCCGCTGCCCTTGATCAAGGCAATCACCTTGGCATTGGGGTCATTGGCTGCTGACGCCTTTTTCTCCTCGGCCTTTTTCAACTCGGCTTGTGAGACCGTCACCAGACCACGGATCGGACCCCAGGGGCGGGTTTCATCAGCCAGGTTGCCCCATGTGTTCATGGCATAAGCTGGGATGAACGTTTCGACCTTGGGTTTTGGAGCGCAGTCTTTCATGCATTCGACGTTGTGGGTATCCGGGATACCCCCATTACCGATCTCCTTGCCGGGCCACATGCCGTGATTCCAGGTCATGCCATTGCGGTTGGGCAGCATGTCCTGGACTTGTTGCACGTTGTCGCGGGTGAGCACAAAGTTGCTTGGCACCACATTGGCCAGGTTCATCAGATAGGCCACCAGCGCATACGTGTCATCCCAGCTCAGGGACAGCGGCGCATTCCAGGGCATGGCGCGGTGGATGTAATCGAACA
>JAQTSL010000203.1 GCA_028711355.1 Rhodoferax sp. | reverse complement strand
CGAATCCTGGAAACAAATTTCGCGGTAATTGGGGTGAATGCCTGCTTCCATGTCTTCTCCATCAGTTGCGCTAGCCGCGCCAGCCCTTGCACAACCCATGGTGCAATTCAAAGCCGAACGTACTTGACGCTAAAAAGCGTGCGATTGTAGCCGTTAACCACCACGGCGCATCAGGTCGAAGAACTCGCTGTTGGTCTTGGTGGCTTTCATTTGCTTCAAGACCATTTCCATCGCCTCGATCTCGTCCATGTTGTATAGGAATTGACGCAGGATACGGGTTTTTTGCAGGATTTCTGGCTGTAGCAACAGCTCTTCGCGGCGGGTGCCGCTGCGATTGAGCTGGATTGACGGGAATACGCGTTTTTCATAAAGGCGGCGATCCAGGTGGATCTCGGAGTTGCCGGTGCCTTTGAATTCTTCAAAGATGACTTCGTCCATCCGGCTGCCGGTATCGACCAGAGCGGTGGCGATGATGGTCAGCGACCCGCCTTCTTCGACGTTGCGCGCCGCACCCAAGAAGCGCTTGGGGCGTTGCAGTGCATTGGCATCGACCCCGCCGGTGAGCACTTTGCCGCTGGACGGCACCACGTTGTTGTAGGCGCGCGCCAGCCGGGTGATCGAGTCGAGCAGGATCACCACGTCTTTTTTCAGTTCGACCAGACGCTTGGCGCGCTCGATCACCATCTCGGCCACGTGCACGTGGCGGGCAGCGGGCTCGTCAAAGGTTGAAGCAATCACTTCACCCTTGACGGTGCGCTGCATTTCAGTCACTTCTTCTGGGCGCTCATCGACCAGCAGCACCATCATGTAGCTCTCAGGATAGTTGGCCGCAATGGCATGCGCCATGTGTTGCATCATCACGGTCTTTCCGCTCTTGGGGGGCGCTACCAGCAGGGCGCGCTGGCCTTTGCCGATCGGAGCAATGATGTCGATCACGCGGCCGGTGATGTTTTCGTCACTCTTGATGCCATCGCGTTCCAGCCGCATCTGCTCTTTGGGAAACAGCGGCGTCAGGTTTTCAAACATCACCTTGTGTTTGTTTTCTTCTGGCCCGCCACCGTTGACCTTTTCCAGCTTGTTCAAGGCAAAGTAGCGTTCGCCGTCTTTGGGCGTGCGCACCTCGCCTTCGATCATGTCGCCGGTGTGCAGGTTGAAGCGGCGCACCTGGCTCGGGCTGATGTAGATGTCGTCGGTCGAGGCGGTGTAGCTGGTATCGGGGCTGCGCAAAAAACCAAAACCATCAGGCAATATTTCCAGCACACCATCGGCAAAAATCTGTTCACCGGCCCGGGCACGTTTCTTGATGATGGCAAACATCAACTCCTGCTTGCGCATACGTCCGGTGTTTTCGATCTCAAGATCTTCAGCTTGCTTGAGGACTTCTGACACATGAAGTGCCTTGAGTTCGTTGATGTGCATGGATGAACGCGTCCAATGAAGGAAACAATGGGGGAGGGTGCGGTGGCAAGATTGACCCGGGTGAAGTAGCACGGGCCTCTGCCTGAAGCGCCAGCTAAAGCCTGTAGGCTCGCCAGCAACTTGGTCTAATTATGACAGGAAAAATGCCCGGCCTTCGCGGCCAGGAAACGGTGTGGGCTGGTCTGGTCCACACTTTCAAAACATCACGCTAATTGCTGGTCGATGAACGCCGTCAGTTGCGACTTGCTCATGGCGCCGACCTTGGTGGCTGCGAGCTGGCCATTTTTGAAGACCATCAGTGTCGGAATACCGCGGATACCAAACTTGGCCGGGATTTCGCGGTTTTCATCGACATTCATCTTGGCAATTTGCAACTTGCCGCTATAGGCGCCAGAGACTTCGTCCAGAATCGGCGCGATCATCTTGCAGGGACCGCACCATTCGGCCCAATAGTCCACCAGAACCGGTAGCTCTGACTGCAACACGTCGGTATCAAACGAAGCGTCTGACACGTGTTTGATTGATTCACTGGCCATGATTTTTCCTGTGTTTGTAAATTGGGATGGAGAAATTGTGACAGAAAGCGCGTCGGCCGACCTTCGGTGTGGCAGATACTACGCCGCTTTACGGGTCGAAGTTTTGCTTAGTTAATGTGAAAGAACAGCTTGTCATACCGGGCCACGACCCGGTATCCATGAATTTGGACGCACTGGAACAGCGGGTGATGGCCCGCTTGTGACAGCCATCTCTCATGCTTCGGGGTGACTTCAACGCCATGAGCGTTAGGGGAAGAGTGGGTATTGCTATGAAAAAAATTATCGTTGTTGGCGCCGGTCCGGCTGGCTTGATGGCCGCCGAGGTGTTGTCGCGCGCTGGCCTGGCGGTGTCGGTTTTTGACGCCATGCCCAGCGTCGGGCGCAAGTTCTTGCTGGCCGGCAAAGGTGGGCTGAACCTGACGCACTCGGAGCCGGCCGAGCTGTTTGCGTCGCGCTACGGCGCGCGCCGCGCCGCCATCGAAGCACTTTTGCAGACCTTCAACGCCAGCGACGTGCGGGCCTGGGCAAGTTCGCTTGGCATTGACACCTTGGTCGGCAGCTCGGGGCGGGTGTTTCCGCTGGACATGAAAGCCGCGCCGCTGCTGCGCGCCTGGCTAAAGCGCTTGCGCCATCCGCAAAAGGGACCCGCCGTGCAGTTCTTCATGCGCCACCGCTGGACCGGCTGGCCGCAGCCAGGCGCTGTTGAGGGTGCTGAGGCGACCCGGCTGGATTTTGCAACGCCGGCGGGCCCGTTGCAGGTGCAAGCTGACGCGGTGGTGCTGGCGCTGGGCGGCGGCAGTTGGCGCCGACTGGGCTCTGATGGTGCTTGGGTACCGTGGCTGCGTGACAGAAACGTTGGTGTGGCAGATTTGCAGCCAGCCAATTGCGGTTTTGACGTGCGAGGTGGCTGGAGCCCTTATTTTGCCGAACACTTTGCCGGCCAGCCGTTCAAGTCAGTGGCGATCTCGCTTGCCACCACGCAAGGGGGCAAGTTTGCCCGCCGGGGTGAATTTGTCGCCACTGCGACCGGGGTGGAGGGCAGTCTGATTTACGCCGCCTCCAGCCTGCTGCGCGACGACATTCTGGCCACCGGGCAGGCGCGCTTTGAGCTTGATTTGTTGCCCGACCGGCCTGCCGATTGGGTGCTGGCCGAGGTCTCGCATCCGCGTGGCACGCGTTCCCTGTCAAGCCACCTCAAAAGCCGCCTGCACATCGACGGCATCAAGTCCGCCGTGTTGCATGAGGTGCTGACGCCAGCCCAGATGCACGACCCGCTGCTGTTGGCGCAGACCATCAAGGCGTTACCGATCAGCTTGCAAGCCGCGCGACCGCTTGACGAGGCCATCAGCAGCGCCGGCGGTGTGCGTTTTGAGGCGGCCAATGACGACTTGATGCTGACGGCTTTGCCCGGCGTGTTTTGTGCGGGTGAAATGCTCGACTGGGAAGCCCCCACCGGCGGCTATTTGTTGACCGCCTGCCTGGCCAGCGGGGCTAAGGCGGGACACGGGGTCGTGCAATATTTGCAGGCCAAATAGCGCGTTAGCGCAAGGGGTGCGATTCAAAGTGGGGTGTGCTGATACAAGACATCTACGAACGTCAGGGCGACCGGGCCAGGCGCATGCGGTTTTGGGACCAAATCATCGTGGCCGGTGCGCAAAAGGCCGATTTGTTGAACGATTTGCGCCGGGCGGTTGACAAGTCCATCGGTGGTGAGTCGATCGGCCAGTTTCGCAAAGACTTTGCCGCAGCCGTGGCCAAGAGTGGCTGGACCGGCTGGACCGGTGAGGGCACCACAGCCGGTGTGGCCTGGCGCACGCGCATCATTTACCAGACCAACATCGCCACGAGTTACGCCGCCGGGCGCTGGCAGCAGCTCAATGACCCCGAGCTGCTGGCGGTGCGGCCGTTTTGGCGTTACATCCACAGTGACAGTGTGATGAGCCCACGCCCGCAGCACAAGGCCTGGGGTGCAGCAGGCCTGACGCTACCCCATGACCATCCGTTCTGGAAAACGCATTTCCCGCCCAATGGCTGGGGTTGTCATTGCAGTGTGCAAGCAGTGCGCGGCCCCAAACCAGGCGATGCCACCACGCCGCCTGAGGGTTGGGACAGTGTTGATGCCAAAACCGGTGTGCCACCTGGGATTGACAAGGGCTGGGCGTATGCGCCGGGGGCCAATGCGCGGGCTTCGCTACAGTCGCTGGTGGATGCCAAGTTGATGAAGTTGAGCCCGGAGCTGGCGCAGGCGCTGCGTGATGAGGCGACGCTTGTACTGGGCGCACAGAAACCTATTCAGGCAGTCATTAAGCAAGCATTGGTAGCAGCGCCTTTGGAAGCAGTCATTTCTACCAATAGACTTGACACCATGAAAAACATGACGGTAGCTGACTTCAAGAAGTTCTTTGATGATGAACCCAATATGCCTACACGTGTCGCAGTGGCATCCCTAACTGACGCAGACCGCAAACTGTACGGCACTACGGCGACTGACCTTTGGTTGTCACGGGTCAGTTTGGATGAGCATATTAAAAGTCATCCTGAGGTGACTTTCGAGGACTACTTGCGCATTCCAGAAATCATGCAGTCTGCCCAAGTGTGGGCAGGCCATAAAGACAAGCGCTATTTGCTGTTGATGCTGGCGGACAAAGCGTATCGGGCCGCCATAAAAATTGCTGCCTCCGGTGACGAAGCGTGGTTTTTGTCGCTGGTCATCAGTCCCAAACAAAAACCGCCCAAAGGGGCGGTTCGTATCAGATAAGGGAACTGGCTGGGCCGGGTTGGCGACCCCGGTCGGCTCATCTGCACCTTTCGGCGCAGGCCGAGTCAGCCTAAGGACCTCAGCCAGTGTCTAGATTATAGAGAGCTCAAAGAAATATGCAAACTTCATCAACATCATGGTAGCCAACGGCGTGCCCCCCTACGCAAAACCCCAGCGCAAACAGAAATCCGCCGCGAAAGGAGTAACCCCATGAACCAAACCCGCCTTGGCTCCTTCATCGAAGCCTGGATCAACGTCGCCATCGGTTTCACCATCAACTTCGTGGCCAATCTGGTGATATTGCCGCTGATTGGCTTTCACATCAGCGTCGGTCAAAACCTGTTTATCGGCGTGCTCTACACCCTGATCAGCGTCGCCCGCTCTTACGTGATTCGCCGCTGGTTCAATGCCCGCCTGCATCAAGCCGCCCAGCACTTGGCCGCGAGGGCCACGCCATGATCACCATCCAGGTCAATGACCGCCAGGTGTTGGATGTGCTCACCGAGTTGTCGCGTAAAACCAGCAACCTGCGGCCCGCTTTGAAGGAAATTGGTCTAGACATGGTGGCCAGCACCAAAGCGCGCTTTGCAACAGCCACCGGCCCGGATGGCACGCCGTGGGAAGCCAATTCGTCTGTCACGATCGACCGCTTTGTGGGTCTCTACAACAAGAATTTCAGAAAAGACGGCAGCCTGGTGCCGAACAAGAATTTCAAGAAAGACGGATCATTGACCAAGCGCGGCGAAAATGCTCTTGCCTCAGGTGCTGTCAAAAAGCCATTGACCGGGAAAATGGAGGCTTTGCAAACCACCATCAATCACCAGTTGGTCGGCTCAACCGGTGTCAGCATCGGCAGCCCGATCGTTTATGCCGCCATACAGCAGTTCGGTGGTACCAAAGCCCAGTTCCCTCACCTTTGGGGCGATATTCCCGCCCGCCCTTTCCTGGGCATGTCAGATGCCGACAAGACCAACATTCTGGACATCATTGGCCGTTATTTGGCCCCGTAGTACGGTTTTCCCCACACGAAAGAGATTTTCAAATCTCGTTGCGAAACGAAGCGGTAAAACGCCGAAAAGTGCGAAATATCGCGCGTTTTCCTATTCAAATATATCACTCCCCTTCAAAATCACGCGCGGGGCAGCATGATCGGTACGCAGGCGTTTGTCGGTGCGCGCCTTTGGCCCCAAAGCCCGGTCACCTGACCCAATCACCCTGCCTCACCGTTGTTGGCTATGACAAACACTGTAGCAAAACAAGCGTTAGCCCTTTTACGGCAAACGCCTGACCCAGTCGCCGCGCCGTGCGTTGTCACAGCTTAAATCGCACGAGCGTGCTTTTGTCAGCTTGCAAGGGTTTTCCCTTGCTACATTTAGCTTTTATTTGAGGGGATACCTGTATGTCAGTTCAAGACCTTTATGCACAGAAAAAAATGACCGCCAGCGCTGCCGTGCGACTGGTTCATGATGGCGACATGATCATTGTGCCGACCGGCGTCGGTGAGCCCCCTGCGCTGTTGACCGCCCTGTCTGAGCAGCGCCGCGACTTTCATGATGTCAAGGTGGCGCAAATTCTGGCGGTGCGTAAATTTGGCTACATCGACCCTGACACCGTGGCCCATGTGCGCCATGTGGCACTGTTTTATGGCGCTGCCACCCGCGCTGGCGGGCAGGCCGGCTGGATTGACTTCATACCCAATTATTTTTCCGAAATTCCCAGCCTGATCGGACGTGGACAGATGCCCGCGGACGTGGTGTTCAGCATGGCTTCGCCGATGGACGCGCATGGCTACTTTTCGCTCAGTCTGGGGGCCGACTACACCATGGCGGCGGTGGCCAAGGCACGCGCGGTGGTGCTCGAAGTCAACCCCAACGTGCCGTTTGCCTACGGCAATTGCCACGTGCATATCTCGCAGGTGGCCGGTCTGGTTGAGAGCGACGAGGCGGTACTCGAAGTCGGTCTGCCCAAAATTGGCCCGGTGCAACAGGCCATCGGCAAGTAC
>JAQTSL010000202.1 GCA_028711355.1 Rhodoferax sp. | reverse complement strand
CCCTGGGCTGGATCGACACCTTTGCCATTCCGGCCAAGGGCAAGAACGATGCCGCCGCTTACGCCTGGATCAACTTCAACATGCGCCCGGAAATTGCCGCCAGGGTGGCCGGCTCGGCGGGCAACTTCACCGCCTCCAAGGGCGCGGACCAGTTGATGGATGCCAAGCTCAAGGCCCAGTTTGCCGCCAGCTTCCCTGAAGCCGCGTTGAAAAATGTCAAGTGGTATCCCGCTGTGCCTGCCGGCATTGAGGACATCGAAGGCCGCGTGCTCGACCGCATCAAAGCGGCCAACTAGACATGTCATTGCGTCCCCCGGATCAAGTCTGGGGTTCCAGCACCTGCAATCCATGACCCCGAATTCGTGGATGCCGGATCAAGTCCGGCATGACGGATTTGCTTCAACACTCTCCTGACCCATCTTGACAACTTCACAGCACACTGCACCTACCGGCGCAGCGCAGCCTGACCTGCGAGCCGCGCGCGTGGCCAAGCACTATGGTGCTTTCCGCGCGGTGGACGATTTGTCGTTCGAGGTGGCGCGCGGCAGCTTCTTCTCCATCCTGGGACCGTCGGGTTGCGGCAAGACCACGCTCTTGCGCATGATTGCCGGCTTCATCGAACCTGACGTCGGCGAGATACTGATCGGTGGCAAGGCCATGCGCGGGGTGCCGCCCAACCGGCGCCCGGTCAATATGGTGTTTCAACACCTGGCGCTTTTTCCCATGATGAACATTGGCGACAACGTCGGCTACGGTCTGGCGCGTCGCGGTGTCGCCCCTGACGAGATCAAGCGCCGCGTCGGTGAGATGCTTGAGCGCGTCAGTCTGCCCGGCGCGCAGACCAAGCGTGTTGACCAGCTCTCGGGCGGGCAGAAGCAGCGGGTGGCGATTGCCCGCAGCCTGGTGCTGGAGCCAACGCTGCTGCTGCTCGACGAACCGCTGGGCGCGCTTGACCTGAAGCTGCGCGAGCACATGAAGATCGAGCTCAAGGCGTTGCAGGCCGACTTTGGCACCACGTTTGTCTACATCACGCACGACCAGTCCGAGGCCCTGGTGCTGTCGGATCATGTGGCGGTGATGAACGCTGGCCGCTTCGAGCAAGTGGGCACGCCACAGACGCTGTACTACGAGCCGCAAACGCCGTTTGTGGCCGGCTTTGTCGGCTCCAACAACCGCATCGCGGGTCACGCCACCGAGGTCAACGCCGGGTTGGTTACCGTCACCAGTGCACAAGGCCTGGTGATTCCGGCGCGCGCCATTGGCGAGGTCGCGCGCGGCGACGTGGTCGAAGCCTTTGTCCGCCCTGAAGTGGCGCGGCTGGCGCGCCACGCCAGTGTGTTGGGTGATGCCGGCTTGTCCCATTTCAGCGCCCATGTTGACAGCCTGCTGTTTGACGGTGCCAACTCGGCGGTGCTCTTGCGTGAGGCCCAGTCCAACACCGAGTTCCGCATCGCCCTGCCGCAAACCGGCGAATTCGCCGACCTGCGGGTGGGTGAGGTCGTGGCCTTTGGCTTTGATCCGCAACGCGCGGTTTGTTTTGCCGCCTGAGCCATGAAAACCCAGGCGCGGCTGATGCTCATGCTGCTGCTGGCCCCGGCGCTGCTGTGGCTCTTGGGGCTGATCGTGCTGCCGCATATCGAACTGGGCATCTTGTCGCTGCGCGCACGGGTCGCCCCGCGTGTGTACGAACCCAGCCTGGCACAGTTCGCCACTTTCATCGACGAGCCGCTGTACTGGCACACCTTTGTGCGCACGGCGGTGATGTCCATCGTAGCAACCGCCATCACACTCTTGCTGGCTTTCCCGATCGCCTGGACGATTGTCAAACTGGTGCGCGGCCAAGCCAAATCCATGCTGTTCGTGATGTGCCTGATTCCGTTCTGGGTGAGCGAGACCGTGCGCACGCTGGGCTGGATGATCTTGCTGCGTGAATCGGGTGTGTTGCCGGCGTTTCTGGTCTGGCTCGGGGTGACGCCCGCGCCGGTCGAAATGCTCTACCACGATGCCACCATCCTGGTCGGGTTGGTGTACACCTCGATGCTGTTCATGGTCATCCCGCTCATCAGTGCGCTGGAGAGCCTGGACGACTCTCTGATTGAAGCGGCCTACGACCTGGGCGGCAACGGCTGGTCGATCCTGCGTCAGATCGTCATTCCGCACGCTGCCCCCGGCATTGTGGCGGGCTGCATCGTGGTGTTCATGCTGACCCTGGGCAACTACCTCACGCCGACGCTACTGGGCGGCAAGAACTCGCAGTGGTTCACCGAGCAGATTTACACCCAGTTCATCACCCGCTTCAATTGGGAGCAGGGCGCGGCGTTCGGCTTCTTGCTGCTGGGTTTGAGCACCGCCATCGTCTGGGTTGGCCTGAAGCTCAGTGGCCAGAAATTTGGCGAAGTGATGCAAAAAACATGATTGCCTCGCTCCCCCGCCCCTTATGGCTGCGCGCTGGCACGGTGCTCTACAGCGTGCTGTTCTTTGCCTTTTTGTTTCTGCCGCTGGTCATCGTGGCGGTGTTTGCCTTCAACGACGCGCCGTACCCGGCGCCGCCCTGGCGCGGTTTCACGCTGGACTGGTTCCTGGGTGGTGCCGCATCCACGCGGCAAGGACTGTTTGCCGACAGCGCCATGCTGGGCAGCATCTGGACCAGCGTCGTGGTGGCGCTCTGGGTCACCCTGCTGTCTGTCCTGGTGGGTACGGCCAACGCGTTTCTGATCGAGCGCACGCAGTTTCGCGGCAAGCAGGCGCTGAGCCTGCTGATGCTGGCGCCGCTGGTCATTCCCGGGGTGATTCTGGGCATCTCGATCCTGGCTTTTGCCAGCCGCATCGCCAACCTGGCTGATGACTTGTGGGGGCTGGAGCTGGAGTTCTTGCGCCCCGGCCTGCCCCTGGTGGTGCTGGGACAGTTCTCCTACATCGTCTCCATTGCCACGCTGACCATCACGGCCCACCTGAAACGTTTTGACGTGACGCTGGAGGAAGCCGCCTACAACCTGGGGGCCAGTCGCGCCGCCGTGCTCCGGACCATCACCTTGCCGTATCTGAAACCGGCGCTGATCGGCTCGGCCGCGATCTCGTTCCTGATGAGCTTCGAGAACTTCAACACAACGCTGATGCTGGTTGGTTCGGACTCGCCGCTCACCGTGATGATGTATGGCCGCATGCGCGAAGGCGCCACGCCCGTGCTCAACGCCGTGAGCTTGTTGCTGATGGTGGCCTCAGCCGTGCTGGCGCTGACGATGATGCGGGGTTCCAGGCGCAGCGCGTCAGACCAGTCACCCTGAAACGATAGCCGTTTTCCCGGCGGGTGCAGATTCAACGTGTTGTAGTGTCTTGACGCAGACCATCAGGCGGTCAACGCGTTCTCTTGTGTTGCCGTAGGGTGCCATGGGGAGCGAGTCCAGCGTGATGCGGCCATTGCGCGCGCCGCCTTCGGTGCTGTGGGTGACCGATCAGGGCGATTTCACGTTGAACCCGCACGGCGGCTGCCTTTGGCGGCCTCCTCATGCTGGAGTACCAGAAATCGTTGGCCGCCAAAGCCAGCCACCGCGCTGGATGGTGTTGCAAAAGGTGCTTGACCCAAACACCGCCAGCCGGATGGGTGCCACAGGTGAGCGCCGATTTCTGGTACTCCAGCATGAGGCGCTCGCCTGTGGGACCCATCTGGCGGGTTGCGCGTCAACGCCGGTCAAACCGCGCACATCGGCATGATCCCTATGCCATCGGCACAGATGGCCGCTGGCTTTGACTCCAGACGGATCGGCTTCAAATGGACCTTCAAGAGTGCAACACCACACGAGCATTTTTCCGATAAGGGCTTGAGTTTGTTTTGCTATCACCTCAGTCATGGCCGACCCCGTCAAATGGGCGTACTCATGAGGCTGGCCGTTTCCTGCGCAATCAGCCATTCTTCCTGGGTCGGAACCACCAGAATTTTTGCCCGTGATCGGCTGTCTTGAATAAAACCGCCGGCAGTTTTGCCAGACGCCTCATTGGCCACGTCGTCGAGCGTTAGACCGAAGCACTGGAGATGGCGCACGATCCGCGCGCGCATGGGGGCAGCGTTTTCACCGATACCACCGGTAAAAACCAGCGCATCGAGGTGTGGCAGTGCCACCATCATCTTGCCCACACTCTGGGCCGCCTTGTAGGCAAAAAGCTCGATCGCCAGCGTGCTCGGGGCGTGCCCTTGCTTTTCTTTTTCCAGCAATGTTCTCAGGTCATTGGAAACGCCAGAGACCCCCAACAGGCCACTTTTCTTGTTCAACAAATCAGAAATCTCCGGCGCTGTCATCTGGCATTTTTCTGCCAGATAGAGGCAGACCCCCGGGTCAATATCGCCACAACGGGTACCCATGACCAAGCCTTCCAACGGCGTGAAACCCATGCTGGTATCGACACTCTTGCCATCCAGAATGGCACAGATGGAGCAGCCGTTGCCCAGATGCAGACTCACAATGCCCCGGGCATCGAATCGGTTTTCCTGCAATAGCTGTCTGGTTTTTCTGGCGATATAACTGTGTGAGGTGCCGTGAAATCCGTAGCGCCGTATTTGATGCTCGCTGTAGTATTTTTCAGGCAATGCGTAGCGGTAAGCGTGCTCGGGCAGGGTGGCGTGAAACGCCGTGTCAAACACAATACATTGCGGCAGATCCGGGAAAACCTTCTGTGTCTGCTCGATCCCTTCAAAATTTGCCGGGTTATGTAATGGCGCCAGATCGAGACACTTTTGCAGTGTTGCCAGAACGGCTGGCGTGACCAGAACACTTTGCCTGAAGGTCTCGCCGCCGTGGACAAAACGATGCCCTATTGCACCCAGGGTCGCCGTGATGCCGAGTTGGTCAAACTTGTTCACCAGCCATTGCATGGCCTGTCGATGCTGACAGGGAGCAATCTCAACGTCCTCCCGCTGCCCCGCGTTGTTCCATGCGATGCGGATGGGTGCAGCGGTACCAATGCGCTCAATCAGGCCACTACACAAAGGCCTGTCCGATGTATCAAGTTTGAATACGGCGAACTTGAGTGATGAGCTGCCGCAGTTGATAACCAGAATATTCATGCTGTGCCTTACGCGTCAAAGCCCTGTCATGGCAGAAATCGACAGGCCACAAAAAATGATTGCGTGCTCGCGTGCGTTCAAGCAGCGCGAGCACGCAACAAGACCGGCAAGCTGGCCGGCGCATCCAATGCTCTGCGAGGTGCTCAATAGCGGTACGGCGGACCCGCTTTCTCCATGGCGGCGTTGTAGTTCTTCAGTATCTGCACGATCTTGGCCTTCAATGGACTTTCCTTGGCAATCTCTTCCCAGAACTTGCGCCCGGCCGCTTCAACCGTTTTCCATTCGGCATCGGGAATGGTGGTGAGCTTCATCTTCTTGCCTTCGACCCGCAGTTTGGCCTCGCCACCCCAGTACCAATGTTGACGGTAGTAGTGTGAGCTGTCAAAGGCCAGGCGCAACAACTGCTGCAAGTGCGCAGGCACCTTGTTCCAGCTCGCCATGTTGGCGTAGAACGAGCCAATCCAGGCACCAGAGATGTTGTTGGTCAGGAAGTTGCCGGTGACATTGGCCCAGCCCACGGTGTAGTCCTCGGTGATGCCAGACCAGGCCACACCATCGAGTTCACCGGTCTGCATGGCAACCTCAACATCCTCATACGGCAGCGTCACCGGCACCACGCCAAATTGCTTGAGGAAGCGCCCGGCTGTTGGAAAGGTAAAAATCTTTTTGCCCTTGAGGTCCTTGAGGCTGTGGATCGGTTTTTTGGTGGCAAAGTTACACGGATCCCAGGACCCCGCTGAAATGTGCTTGACGCCCACTTTGGCGTATTCCGCTTCCCAGATCTCGGCCAGGCCCCACTGATTGAACAACACCGGAACGTCCAGGCTGTAGCGGCTGGCAAAGGGGAAATAACCGCCAAAAACCGTGACCTCGGTGGGCGACGCCATGCTGTCGTCGTCAGACTGCACGCAGTCAATGGTGCCGCGCTGCATGGCCCGGAACAATTCGCCGGTGGGTACCAGTTGATCGGCATAAGACAACTCGATCACCATTTGTCCATTGGCCGCCTTGTTAAAGGCATCCACCGCTGGCTTGATGACATGCTGACCCAATGCGGCACCGGCATAGGTTTGCATGCGCCATCGAATCGGTGCCTGCGCATGCACGGCGGGTGCCGCCAATGAAACCGCCGCAGCGCCTGCCAGGCCTGCATTCTTGACAAAGTTGCGTCTTGAACTCATTTAAGTCTCCTGTCAACAGTTGGGCATCGTGCCCGGATTTACGCCGCACCTTGCCCGGATGGCAGGGTGCTAACGATCTTTGTCATCAAGGGTTGCCATACACCTGGGCGGGCAACCAAAGAGCGATTTGTGGAAAGGCCATCACCAGCATCAAAGCCAACACCATGACACCGACAAAAGGCCAGATCGATGCATAGATGTCGCGTATCGTGATTTCCGGCGGTGCCATGGCACGCATCAGGAAAAGGTTGTAACCAAACGGCGGCGTCATGTAGGCGATCTGGCAGGTGATCGTGTAAAGAATGCCATACCAGATCAGGTCAAACCCGAGCGCGCCGACCAGAGGTACATAGAGCGGCGCCACAATCACCAGCATCGCGGTGTCGTCGAGAAAGGTTCCGAGGATCAGGTACGAGAGCTGCATCAGGATCAGCACTTCCCATGGGCCGAGTCCCATTTCGCCGATGAAAAGTCCCTCA
>JAQTSL010000201.1 GCA_028711355.1 Rhodoferax sp. | reverse complement strand
GCTGCTGGCGCTGCTGCTGTTTGCCCCGGCGCGCTGGCTCGGTGGTGGTCTGGCACAGGCCAGTGGCGGCCAATTTCAACTGATCGATGCGCGCGGCACCGTGTGGCACGGCTCGGCCGGCCTGACGCTGACGGGGGGGCCGGGCAGTACCGATGCTGCCACCCTGCCGGGGCGACTGGACTGGCAAATGCGCCCGGCGCTGCACGCTGGCGGGTTGGCGCTGGCCCTGCATTTAAGTACCGCCTGTTGCGTGCAAACACCTTGGACCTGGCATCTGATGCCGCGCTGGGGCGGGGCCCGGCTAGCTGTATCAGACAGCAGCTCGCAGTGGCCGGCGCAGTGGTTGACCGGCTTGGGTACGCCCTGGAACACCATCGCCGCGCAGGGTCAACTGGCCTTGCGCACGCAGGCGCTCACGCTCACCTGGGCCAGCGGCCGCTGGCAGGTGGCGGGCAGCGCGCAACTCGACGCGCTGGATTTATCGTCGCGCCTTTCTACCTTGCAGCCGATGGGCAGCTACCGGCTAACGCTGTCGGGCGGGCCAGCCACGGCGCTGCAGTTGTCCACCATCAGTGGCGCGCTTGAACTGTCGGGGCAAGGCCAGTGGGTGGGCGGGCGGCTGCGATTTACCGGCCAGGCCAGCAGCGCGCCCGAGTCGCAGGCGGCACTGGCCAATCTGTTGAATATCATTGGGCGGCGCCAAGGCACGCGCTCCATCATCAAAGTGGGTTGAATTTTTATGACATATCGGACTCTTTCAAGTCGCCGAATTACTCTTATTTCAATAGCTTTTGGCGCAATGTTGACGGGCGCTACAGGGGTTTTTGACATAAATTTATGGGCGCAGTCCCCGGCCCAGCCCAAGGCGGCACCCGCAGCTCGCGCCACGCCAGCAACCCGCTCAGGTGAGCCGGTCACGCTGAATTTTCAGGCAGCAGAAATTGAAGCGGTGGCGCGCACCTTTGCCAGCATCACCGGCGTCAACGTGGTGGTCGATCCGCGCGTCAAGGGCACGCTGACACTGATCACCGACAAGCCGGTCAGCCGCGCAGTGGCGCTGGGCCAGTTTGTCGCAGCGCTGCGGCTGCAGGGCTTTACGCTGGTCGAATCAGGCGGGTTGTACAAGGTGGTTCCCGAGGCCGACGCCAAGCTGCAAAGTGGCGGCGTCACCATTTTGGAAAGTGGCAACGCCAATCTGCCCGCAGGCAACCAGATTGCCACGCAAATCTACAAGCTTAATTTTGAGTCGGCCAACAACCTGGTCGCCGTGCTGCGGCCGCTGATCAGCCCGAACAACACCATCAACGCCAACCCCGGCAATAACTCGCTGGTGATTACTGACTACGCCGACAACCTGCGCCGCATCGGCCGCATCATCGCCGCCCTCGACGTGGCCAACGCCACCGACGTACAGGTGATCGCGCTGCAACACGCCATCGCGGTTGACCTGGCGCCGCTGGTGTTGCGCCTGATCGGTGCTAGCGCTAGCGCGGCACCGGCGGGCCAAGCCGACACCTCGTTCAAAACCACCTTGATCGCCGAGCCGCGCTCCAACACGCTGATTCTGCGCGCTGCCAATGCCGCGCAGTTGGCGCTGGTACGCTCCTTGGTGGACAAGCTGGATCAGCCCGAAGCTGGCAACCCCAACGGCTTGGCCGGCAACATCCACGTGGTGCATTTAAAGAATGGCGACGCCACCAAGCTGGCCGCCACCTTGCGTGCTGCCATCAGCGGTTCGGCGGTGGCTACCCCCAGCGGCGCACCGGGTGTACCGGGCGCCGCTGCCGTGGCCACACAAGCCACCACTGGCGGGCAAATCCAGGCCGACGTAGCCAGCAATTCACTGATCATCACCGCACCCGAGCCGCAGTACCGCCAGTTGCGCGCCGTCATTGACAAGCTCGACGCGCGCCGCGCGCAGGTGTTTGTCGAGAGCATGATTGCCGAAGTGCGCACCGACAAAGCGGCTGAATTTGGCATTCAGTGGCAAGGCGCACTGGGCCAGGCGGGCGACGGTGTGATCGGGCTGCTGGGTACCAACTTTGGTGCGGCTGGCAAAAACATCCTGAACCTGGCCACCGGTGGCGCCACCGGTGCGGTGGCACCGGGCAAAGGCCTGAACTACGGCGCGGCGCGCAAGACCAACGGGATTTATGTGCTGGGTTTTCTGGCCAACTTTCTGGAGAGCAGCGGCAGCGGCAACGTGCTTTCGACACCCAATTTGCTCACGCTGGACAACGAAGAAGCCAAAATCACCATCGGTCAAAACGTGCCGTTTGTTACCGGCCAGTTCACCAGCACCGGGGCTACCTCCAGCGGCACGGTCAACCCGTTTCAGACCATCGAGCGCAAAGATGTTGGTCTGACGCTCAAGGTGAAACCGCAAATCAGCGAAAACGGCACCGTCAAGCTGTCCATTTACCAAGAAGTCTCCAGCGTGGCCAGCGAGTCGGCCAACGGCCCCACCACCAACAAACGCACCATCGAGACCAATGTGATTGTGGAAGACGGTGCGGTGGTGGTGTTGGGCGGTCTGCTGCAAGACGACTACACCGGCAACCAGGAAAAAGTGCCGGGTCTGGGCGATGTGCCGCTGTTTGGCAACCTGTTCAAAAGCGAGGCCCGCAGCCGCAAAAAAACCAACCTGATGGTGTTTTTGCGCCCGGTGGTGGTGCAGGACGCGCGCGCCACCGACGCGCTGTCGATCAGCCGCTACGACCTGATGCGCTCTGGCCTGGAGGCCGCCCAGCCCGCGCCCAGCAGCCTGGTGCCGATCAACGCATCGGCCGTGTTGCCACCGGCGCCAGCCAAGGCCACGTCGGGTGTTCCCGCACCGCTGGCGGCACCAGTTCAGTAAGTCACCGCCCGCCATGCGCTACCCCCTGCCCTACGCTTTTGCGCGCACGCACCAACTGCTGCTGGAAGACGATGCCGATCTGCTGACACTGCTGCTGCACCCGCAGTCCAACCCCGGCGCGTTGGGTGAAGTGCTGCGCAAATACCCGCGCAGCCAGTTGCAAACCCTGGCGGCACCCGACTTGATTCAGCGCATCAGCGCGGCCTACGCCCAGGGTGAATCCAGCGCCGCTGCGGTGGTCAGCGAGGTCGAAAGCGATGCCGACCTCTCAAGGATGATGCAAGACCTGCCGGCCATCGAAGACCTGCTGGAAACGGCGGACGACGCGCCGATCATCCGTATGCTCAATGCGCTGTTGACGCAGGCCGCGCGCGACGGCGCCAGCGACATCCACATCGAGCCGTATGAGCGCCATAGCAGCGTACGCTTTCGGGTCGATGGCACGCTGCGCGAAGTGGTGCAGCCCAACCGCGCGCTGCACGCAGCACTGATCAGTCGCCTGAAAATCATGGCCGAGTTGGACATTGCCGAGCGCCGCCTGCCACAAGACGGGCGCATCAGCTTGCGCATCGGTACCCGTGCCGTCGATGTGCGCGTCAGCACCATCCCGAGCGCGCACGGCGAACGCGCGGTGCTGCGGCTGCTGGACAAATCCGAGGGCCGTTTAAGCCTGGAAGCGTTGGGGATGCAGGGCGAGGTGCTGCAACAATTTGAACATCTGGTAGCCCAGCCGCATGGCATTGTGCTGGTGACTGGCCCCACTGGCTCGGGCAAAACCACCACGCTGTATGCCGCCTTGAGCCGACTGGACGCCGGGCGCAACAACATCATGACGGTGGAAGACCCGATTGAATACGAACTGGCGGGCGTCGGCCAGACCCAGGTCAACCCCAAGATTGAACTCGACTTTGCCAAGGCCCTGCGTGCCATTCTGCGGCAAGACCCCGACATCATCATGATCGGCGAAATCCGCGACTTTGAAACTGCGCAAATCGCCATCCAGGCATCGTTGACCGGCCACCTGGTGCTGGCCACACTGCACACCAACGACGCTGCCAGTGCGGTCACGCGCCTGACCGACATGGGCGTCGAGCCATTTTTGCTCAGCTCCAGCCTGCTCGGCGTGCTGGCCCAGCGCCTGGTGCGCAAGCTGTGCCCGCACTGCAAGCAGTCAACCAATCTCCAGGATGCCAATCTCCAGGATGCCAATCTCCAGGATGTCATTGCGGGCTCGACCCGCAATCCAGGGACCCCGGATCAGGTCCGGGGTGACAAGACCAGCGTCCGGGGTGACACCTTTCATCCCGTTGGCTGCGACCAATGCGGCCACACCGGCTACAGCGGCCGCAGCGGTGTGTTTGAACTGCTAGTCACCAACGACGCCATCCGGGCCCAAATCCACAACAAAACCTCCGAGGCCGACATCCGCATCGCCGCCCAAGCCGCCGGCATGGTGCTGATGCGCGAAGACGGCCAGCGCCTGGTGCGCACCGGCGTGACCTCGCGCCAAGAACTGCTGCGTGTCACGCGCGATTAAAGCGGGATAAACGTGACTCAACGCTTCTGATCTGCCATGCCGGTCTATTCCTTTGAAGCCTTAAGCGCCGCTGGCGACACCCGCAGGGGCGTGATCGAGGCCGACTCGGCCAAAGCCGCGCGCGCCCAGTTGCGCGGACAGGCGCTGGTGCCGATGATGGTTGAGCCGGTCAGCGCCCAGGCCGGTGGCGCCGGTCAGATCAACACCGGCGCGCGGTCTGGCAAACGCGTTTTTGGTGCCACCGCCTTGAGCATCTGGACGCGCCAGTTGGCCGGTCTGGTGTCCTCGGGCCTGCCGCTGGAGCGCGCCTTGGTCAGCTTGTCTGACGAGGCCGAAAAAGCCCCTGAGCGCGAACTGGTGGCTACGCTGCGCGCCGATGTCAATGGCGGCGCGCCGTTTGCCAAAGCACTGTCGCAGCACCCGCGCGAGTTCTCAGATATCTTTGTTGCGGTGATTGGCGCCGGTGAGCAAAGCGGCAACCTGGGTCTGGTGCTGGAGCGTCTGGCGGACGACCTGGAGGAGCAGCAGGCGCTTAAATCCAAGCTGATTGGCGCGGCGCTGTATCCGGCCATTGTGTCGCTGGTGGCGGTGGTGATTGTGCTGTTTCTGGTGACCTACGTGGTGCCGCAGGTGGCGCACGTGTTTGCCAATAGCAAGCGCGCGCTGCCGCTGCTCACTGTCATCATGATTGGCACCAGTGCCTTTGTGCGCAGCTATGGCTGGCTGCTGTTGATTGCTATTTTTGTAGGAGCTGTTAGCGCACGCGTGGCGTTGTCCAGAGCCGCTTTTCGCCTGAAGTTTGACGCGGCCTGGCTGAACCTGCCCATTTTGGGTCGCCTGTCACGCAGCTACAACGCCGCGCGCTTTGCCAGCACGCTGGCGATGCTGGCCGGCGCCGGTGTGCCAATTTTGAAAGCGCTGCAAGCCGCCGCCCAAACCTTGTCCAACCGCGCCATGCGCTTGGACGCGCAAGACGCGCTGGTGCTGGTGCGCGAAGGTGCGCCGCTGGCCTCTGCCTTGGCGCAAAAAAAACGCTTCCCACCGCTGCTGGCGATGTTTGCCCGCCTGGGTGAGCAAACCGGCCAACTACCGACCATGTTGCAGCGCGCCGCCAAGCAGCTCAGCACCGAGGTGCAGCGCCGCGCCATGCAACTGGCCACCCTGCTGGAGCCACTGTTGATTGTGGCGATGGGCCTGGTGGTGATGCTGATTGTGCTGGCGGTGCTGATGCCGATCATCCAGCTCAATCAGTTGGTCAGGTAGCCCGACCCCCAGAGCACTCCCTGCCGGTGCACCTGGGGCGGTCGGGCGGTCTAATCAGTTGGGTTCAGAGCGAAATACCGCCCGAAACTTCAATCACTTCGCCGTTGATGTAGCTGGCCTCGTCGCTGGCCAAAAAGGCATAGACATTGGCAATTTCTTCGGGCTTGCCCAGGCGGCGCGAAGCCACTTTGTCGGCCATTTTCGCCAGCACTTCGGGCGGCATGGCGGCCACCATGGGGGTGGTGATGAAGCCCGGTGCCACCGCATTGGTGCGCACACCCTTGGGGCCGAGCTCGCGGCTCCAGGTTTTGGTAAAGCCGATCACGCCAAACTTGGTGGCGGCGTAGTTGGTCTGGCCAAAGTTGCCGTACAACCCGACCACCGAGCTGGCGTTCAGGATGACACCGCTGCCTTGCGCCACCATGTCGTTCGCCACCGCTTGCGCGCAGTTAAAGACACCGCGCAGGTTGACGTCGATCACCTTGTCGAACTGTTCGGCGGTCATTTTTTGCAGCCGCGCGTCTTGCGTGATGCCGGCGTTGTTGACCAGCACGTCGATCCGGCCAAATTTCGCCTTGACCTGTGCTACCACGCTATCAACCACGGCGCGTTGCGTCACGTCCATGACAAAACCTTCCGCCGTAGCGCCCAAAGCGCGGCACTGTGCCACCGCCTCATCGACACCGGCCTGCTTGACGTCGCAGACGATCACGATGGCACCCTCTTGGGCAAATTTCAGCGCGGTCGCCAAGCCAATGCCTTGCGCCGAGCCGGTAATGATGGAAACTTTATTCGTTAAACGAGCGGTCATGATCAATTCCAGTCTGAAAGTTAGTAGAAACCCGCAGTATTTTAGGGTTACCACATTGCGCCAACTTGACTCTGCGCAAGGTTTGCAGCGTGTCAAGCTTGCTAGCCGGCGCCCAACACGGCCATCGGCAAAAGTCAGAACGGATTAAACCGAGAAAATCCATTAGGGCACTACAGGGACTTCCTAAAGAGTCAACAGGTTTTTTGTATTTTCTTGATAAACGGTATTCATTGCATTGGTGTAAGTGAAAGCTGCGATAAAACGAGGAAACAGA
>JAQTSL010000200.1 GCA_028711355.1 Rhodoferax sp. | reverse complement strand
GCTGGCCAGGCACTGGTGCGCACGCTCAACGATGACGACGCCGATATGTTTACGGTGTGCCAGATCATCAAGAAAGACCCGGCCCTGACCGCTACCCTGCTACGGATGGCCAACAGCGCCATGTTCGGACTGTCGGGCCGGGTCGATACGCTGGAGCGAGCGGTCAACGTGGTGGGCCTGTCGCTGGTGCGTGCGCGCGCCATGTCGCTGTGCCTGGCGCGCCTGTGCAAGTTTCCGCTGGGCATGGATCGGTTGGCTTTTTGGCGGTACAGCCTGCACTGTGCACATTACGCCCAGTGGCTGGCCGAGCGCTGCGAGGTGGACGACCAGGAGGCTTGGCTATGCGGCATGATGTTGCGCCTGGGTGAGATCACCATGGCCACCGCGCGGCCGGGCTGCCTGCTCAAAATTGAGCTCCAGCCGACGGCGCCGGGTGAACGCTGGCTGCGTCAGCGCCAGTTGATTGGTTTTGATGAGGGCGTCGTCACCGCTGAAATGGCGCAACGCTGGGATTTTCCGGCGCCACTGGTGCAGGGTATGCGCCAATGCGCGCGGCCGCTGATGTCGGGTGAATTTTCGCGACTGGCAGGCGTACTGCACCTGGCCGCGCGCCTGGCCGACAGCGGCCAGGTCAGCGCCAACAGCATTGGGGCCTTGCCCGGCTTGCTGATGCAATTGCTCCAGCTCGACAGCAACCTGCTGCTGCAAGACCCACCCGCCGACATTGGCCTGGAAGCCGATTTTTTTGGCCGCTGAACGGCGCATACCTTATTCCATTTCTAAATCATCCGTGTCGTTGTTGCTTCGCCTTGTCGTGCTGCTGAGTTTGGCAGCGTTGGCAACGCTGCCAGCGCCTGCTGCAAGCAGCCAAAGCCGATGCGCTCTTGCTCCAGGCGCAGATTGGCTTGCAAGCGGTTGTCGCGCAGGGTGTTGAAGACAATTGATTCTTCAGGGGTGAGGCGCGGCAAATCACGCAGCAAAGGCTGCGGTTCGCACCCCCATTGGTCACGGTGCGCCAGCAAGGTGGCCTGGTCCATCAACAGCGACTGAGCATGAGGCAAGTGGGCGCGCAACTGGTCCAGAATGGCAAAGCCGTGGGTGTCAAGGTCGCCCCAGTAATGCACCGCGCAACGCTGCAACCAGGCCGCGTCTGTCAGCACGTCAAAGCCGTAACCGGCACCAAAAATCACCACACTGCCTGGCACTGGGGGGAAGGCTAAAAAGTTAACCTCGTTTTCGGTGATGAATACGCGCTGCACCGGCCAGGTCAGGTGCGCAAAATCTGCCTGGGTCAGCGTGATGTCCTGATCGGCGCCAATACCCGGCAACGCCAGCGTCGCATCGAGCACGCGCAGGCGAATGCGCAGCGGTTTATCTTTGAAGCCGTAGCGGCGGCAAAAGCCGCTTAAACCGGTCGCACTTGGGTCAATCGCATCAGACCGCAGGCACAAGTCCAGCAGCTCGGTCAGCACGCCGCGCTGCGCTTCGATGAATTTGCTGTCCACCCCCTGCAAATCAACCTGGCGCAAGTAAATGCCGGGGCGCGGATGGGCTTGCAGCCACTGCACCACGGCCAGCAGGCGCGGCCAGTCAACAGCCAACGCCAGCGCCGTCAGCGGGCGTTGGTTGAGCCAAATCTGCAGCGGGTGCGCTAACGCTGCTTCGAGCGTACGGGTGGTTTGCGCCAGGGCATCGAAGCGCTGCGCCTCTTGCGTCTTGCCAATCAGCGCGCAAGCGGCTTGCGCGGTGTCGAGCCAAGCTTGCATCGGCAGCGCACTCTGGCCCAGCAGCCGGTGCGTGAATTCGCGCCAGACGATGCGCACCTGGGGCACGTTGTGCAGCTCTGCCAACCAGGTGCGCACGGCATCGATCTGGTCCGCCAGCTCGGTTGAACTGGGCACTACCAGCCGCAAGCGCCGTGGCTGCCAGTTGGCAGGCGCCAACAGAGCGCGCAACAACTCACCCTTGTCCCAGAGCTTTTGCGCTTGCGCGCGCAGGTCAGCGCGGGTGGTCCAGGTCACTGCTCAGGCTCCGCTGGCACCATGGACGGCTCGGGTAGCACAGCTTGACCCTGCCGGTCTTTTTCAGCGCGATATTCCTCAATCGTCAAATTGCGTAATTTGGAGTCGCGCCCCTCGTCGTTGTGGACAAAACCGACGCTCGCCACAAACGGTTCGATGATGTGGATTTTTTGCAGGGGTGTGACGATCAGCAGTTGCAGGTTGAGCTCGGCGAATAGCTTCAGGCCAAACTGTGCCGACTCGTCCGAGCCACGGCCAAAGGCCTCGTCGATCACGACAAACCTGAACGCTTTGGAGCGTGCCTCGCCGCGCACCAGGCCAAACTGATAGGCCAGGCTGGCGGCCAAAATGGTGTAAGCGAGTTTTTCTTTTTGGCCACCCGATTTACCGCCCGAGTCCGAGTAATGCTCATGCTCGCGCCCGTCTTCGCGCCAGCGCTCGCTGGCGGCAAAGACAAACCAGTTGCGTACATCGGTGACCTTTTGCGTCCAGCGCCGGTCAGCGTCGGTTTGGCCTTCGCGGCCGCGCAGGCGCTCGATGATGGCTTTAACCTGCAAAAACTTGGCCTCGGAATATTGCCCGTCGTCGCTGGCGGCGCTGCCTGAAATGGCACCGTCCAGGCAGTGGCGCAAGTCGCTCTGAAAGTCGCGTACCTCGGCGTCCGGTGTGAGCTGTGCCTGCAGTTCAATAAAGCGGCCCGGGTTGTAGTCAATTTGGGTGAGCGACTGGTTGATCAAGGTCAGGCGCTCTTTGATGGTTTCGCGCTCTTTGGACAACTGGGCGCTGAACTGCGCCACCTGGTTGATGGTGTTCTGGTTGAGCAGCTCCTTGAACTTGGCTTCAAAGCGCGGCAAATCATCGAGCGTGAGTTGTTTCAGCAAGGCACGGAATTCGCCCGCCGCCGCCACCGACGCATCGGCCTCTTGGGTGGCCAACGGAAAGCGGTGCCGAAAGCTGCGCATGGCATCGACAATTTTTTCGACCAGGCTACTGGCCTTGCGATCCTGCGCAGTTATCAAATTTTGCAGTGCTTCACGCAGATCGTGCTGACGGTTGTCGCAGGATTCAAGGGTGATGCCAGCACTACCCAAGATGTCTTGCTGCAACTGGGCCAACCGCCGGTTCAAGGGGCTGGTCTGGTCAGTCTGGGCCGCGTCGGGCTGGCCGGTAGCGGCCAACTCACTGCGCAAAATCTGCTGCGTTTGCTGCTGCAACGCCTGCATATCGCTGACTTTCTGCTCGGTCTTGGCACACTTGACGCGCTGCTCGCGGCTTTGGCCTTCGGTCTGCAACTGCACTTGTTCCAAGGCTTTGAGTTGCGCGGTCAGGGTTTGCAGCAGATCAGAGGCGGCTTCAATCTGCTGACGTTCTTGCGCGAATGCGGCGGCTTGGGCGGCCGGGGTGGCCCAGTCCAGCTCGCGGTAATCGCGATATTCAACAATTTTGGCCAAGCTGGTCAGGCGACTTTGACACGCGCCCAATTGCTGCTGACCCTGGGCGATCTGGCTACCGAGCTGCGCCAGTTGCGCCTCTGCCACTTTGCGTTTGGCATCAAGCGCGGCCAGCTTGGCGCTGTTGCTCCAGCCCAGCACGTAGCGGCTGCGGTCGTCGAGGCGATGGCGGTCGTCTTTTTCGTGCCGTTCACCGCCGGTTTTGCTTTGTCCGGCGCGGGTGATGGCGCGCAGCTCACGGCGAAACTGCTCTTGGGTGGCGCAGCAGGCCACGTCAAAACGCTGCGCCAACTCGCGGTCCAGCCAGGCGTAAAACGGTGAGTCGGGCTTGACAATGAGCTTGCGCACCAGCGAATCAGCGTGCAAGCTGGGGGCCTGCGCACGCACATCGAGGCGCACCCTGAAATAGACCAGGCGGCCTTTTAAATGGGTTTGATCGACCCACTGCGCCACCTGCGCGTATAGGGCATCGGGCACCAGCAACGACAGGCCAAAATTGTGCAGCAGGCGCTCAATGGCGCCTTCCCAATCGCGCTGGTCGTCACGCACCTCGATCAGCTCACCGGCAAACGGCATGCTGTCGGCATCCAGACTCAAAGCGGCGCACAGCTCGGCGCGCATCCGGATCGCTTGGGCGTCAATGTTGCTGCGCCGCGCTTTCAGGCTGGTGATTTCGTCGCTGAGCACGGCATGAGCGCGTCGGCCTTCGCTTAACTCAACGCTGCGCTCGGTCAGGTTGTTTTGCACCGCATCAAACTGCGCGGTCTCGGCCACGCGCAGTTGGCTGCAGGTCTGTTGCTGCGCCACCAGGTCTTCGGTACTGGCCACTTGCAACAGACCCAGTTCACGGCGCAATTCGTCGTAGCGTGCAGCGCTGGCACGCCGACGCGTCACCTCGTCCTGACACTGCGCGATGTCGCGCGCCAGTGTCGCCAGCCGGTCGCCACCGTTGGTCGCCAGCGCCTGGCGCAGATCACGCTCTTGCAGCAGTTGCTGCGCGCGCTGGTGCTCCAGCTTGGCAACCTTGGCGCTGTCACGCGCCAGCTCTTCGGTCAGATGCGCCAAGCGTTGCGCAATCAGGTCGAGCTTGAGTCGGCTGAAATAGGCACGCAAGCCATCGCGACAAGCACGCAACTCATCGGCCTTGGTCAACACCGCTGCGTGCTGGTCGCAGTCTGCTACCAAGGGTGTCAGCAGCGCGACTTGCTGCTGGGCTTTGAGCACGGCGGCGTGGGCCCGATTGAGGTCATCAAAGTGGGCAATCAAGGCTGCCACACGCGGCGCCACGTCAAACGGCTCCAACATATGCTGGCGCACAAAGTCGGTCAGGTTGCCGACCGACTTCATCGACACGGTTTGCAAAAACAACTCCAGCGCCTGTTCGCTCAAACCGCCCAGCAATCGCCGGGACAGTGCGCTGTACGGCGGAAAGCTGTCGAACAGTGCCACACCAGCTTTGCGCAGACGTTTTTTCAGCGGCTCAATGCTGCTGCCAAAGTGGCCAAAGTCATCGGCAATCGCCAGCGGCACCTCAGCCACGGCGTAAAAACGCTCGGGCTGGCCAGTGGCCTCACGGCACCAGAACACCTGCGCCAGTGTGACGGTTTTATCAAAGCCAGCGTTGTGAAACACGCCCAAAATCACCGAAAAGCTGCGGTTGTCGCGCAGCGCCACGGGGCGGGCGTTGCCACTGACCTCGTGCCGCTCCGACTTGTAGTAGCCCAGCACGTAGGAGCGCAGCGTGCGCTCTTTGGCATCGGCCCCGGCGGCCTTGTTGTAGGCAATGCGCTGCGCGGGCACCAAGAGCGTGGTCACAGCATCGACCAGCGTCGATTTGCCCGAACCGATGTCACCGGTCAGCAGCGCGTTTTTGCCGTCGAGGTGAAAGCTCCAGACGCGCTTGTCAAAGGTGCCCCAGTTGAACACTTCGAGCCGCAGCAACCGGAAACCGGCCAGCGTGCTGTTGGCGCCAAAGTCCAGTTCGCCTGGCATGGCTAAGGGCTCATTCATCTTGCTCCCCTGTTAACGGAAACAACGCCCGTTTGGTACGAGGCGGTAGCAGAAATGGGGTCAGATCCGGCCGCGTAGCGGAACGGCTCTGACCCCATTTCTGCGGGTTCGCGGCGAGGGCATGGAGGTACAGGGGTTGTTTCATTGTTCGGGGTGGTCGACGCGGCCATGCGCGTTAACGGTAACCTGCCTCACGCTGATGACGCAGTGCCAGCACCAACACCATGTCGTTTGGCTCGTCGTAGTCGTAGAGCGCAAGATAGCCCGACTGGCCCCGGGAGATGACCAGTTCGCGCAAGCCTTGCGTCACTGGTCGCCCAATTTTTGGATGCTGCGCCAAGATGCCCAGCGCATCGACCACCATGTCCACAGTGGTTGCCGCTGCCAGCGGCCACTCAATCAACAAAAATTCGACCAACCGGTCCAGGTCGTCGGCAACCTCGGGCGATAGCGTCCAAATCGTCATGCCGCTGTCGGCAGCAGAGAGTCGATCGCCTGCGCCGCCGGGCGTTTGACCTGCTGACCTCGAACCCGTGCCTTCAGGTAATGGCCAAAAGCTGGCCCGTCGATCACCAATCCAGTCTCGATGCAAGATTGCCGTGAGCGCAGGGCACTTGCCACAAAGGATCGCTCTTGCTCTGCCTGAGCCAGTGTGGTCTCGATCGCCAAAACCATCAAAGCGTGGGGTTTCATGCCTTTCGCGGCAGCGGTAGCATCCAGGCGATGCTTGGTTTCAATAGCCAATTTGATGGACACCGTTGGCATAAAAAACCTCCTGTGAAAACAAAATAGCAAATATATTGACTACCATGGTAACACCTGGATTGTTCATTTGAATCCCCGGTTTGTGCCAGATGCGCCTGGTAAACCGACAGCCGCGTGTCGCCACCGCTGGCTGACTTGGCAGCCTGAGGCCCGAACCGCCATTGGCAATGAAACTAACAACATAGCACTTTACGCAAGCCAGACAAGGGCTACAGCTTGATTTGATCATAGGCTTTGGGTGTTTGTGCGTGGCAGGGGATGGGTCTGCAGTGATAACCGACTGCCTCGAACGGCAGGTTATGGGCAGTCCAGTTCTGACCGTCACGAATAAAGCCGAGCATCGACACGAACACGCCGGGCAGTTCTATTATTTCTGTAGCGCAAAGTGTCAAGGCAAGTTTGCCTCCGATCCACTGCATTACGTCGTGGCGCGAACAGTCGAAGCATTGCCGACCAAGCCTGATGCCATCGACGGGACGATCTACACCTGCCCCATGCACCCAGAGGTC
>JAQTSL010000199.1 GCA_028711355.1 Rhodoferax sp. | reverse complement strand
GATTTGATGAAAACCGAGCGCTTGCCAACGCCCGATGCACACGCCCTGGTGTGGCGCGCGCTGATGCAACAAAACGTGCAAGACATCATGTGGACACCGGTACCCAGCGTCGCTCCTGAGTCCGATATTCGCCGAGTAGTGCGGGTGCTGCTCGACACCGGCTTGCCGGGCCTGCCGGTGGTGGACGAGGTTGGTACGGTCATCGGATTCATCTCGCGCTCGGATATTTTGCGCGCCGTGGTGACCGACCCGCCGCTGGATTTGTGGGGTTAAAACAGGCCTTAGCGCTTGTAATACCTGCGTCACTAGCTATTAAATTTGACATAGGTTGACAGCTCCCGGCGATACACCAGTCGTAGTCCGGGGTAAATTCTGAGCGGGTCAGGCGCAACTCTACAGGGGTGGTGATTGACGGCTTGTAGGCATACCAGCCACCGCGCAGCACCGCATCGGGCGGTGGTTCCATGCCAGCAGCCGAGCCCTTGATGCGGGCCTGAATCGCGTGCAGCACCGGCTGGCGGGTGATCGGGTCGATCTTGACGGTGTAGTCCTCTTCCCAGCGCACTTTTTCAATTGAATGCGTCCACGCCAGCGTGAAGGCGGTGGTGGGCACAAATACCGTCGGGCTGGCGCTGGCTTGCGTCAGTGTGTCAGATGGGGCAGCGCCAACCAGCGCCCCAACCAGGCTCAGGCAAACACCCAGAGCTGCCATGCTTGGCGTGAAAAAGCGATGCGGTCATGCCGGACTCGATCCGGCATCCATGAATTGCGGGCAATGGATTGCGGGTCGTAGCCCGCAATGACAGCCATTTTCATTCTTTGGGTTGTCTTTGGAGCCATGAAAGTTAGGGTGTCGTCATTTTGATCGCGTGCGCCAAACGTGCCAAGCCACAAACGCCGCGATCAGCACAAAGCCAATTTCGTCGGTCAGCGGCAGCGCCACCACCAGAAAGCTGGCGGCAACGATGGTGATGACGCGTTCAGCCCAGTTCAGCGGTGCGATCAAGAAGCCGATCGCTCCCGCGCCCCACATCCCCACGGCCAGCAGTGCCTTGACCACCACGTAGGCTGTCGCACCCAAGTCATCGCCCTGCAACATCAGCGCCGGGCTATAGACCGCCATGAACGGCACCACAAACCCGGCAATGGCCACGCGGATTGCCTGCACGCTGATCAGCAGCCCACTGGTCCCGGCAATCGGTGCCGCAGCAAACGCCGCCAGCGCCACCGGTGGCGTCAGGTCGGCCATGATGCCAAAGTAAAACACAAACATATGCGAGACGATCAGCGGTACGCCCAGTTTCAGCAATACCGGCGCCGCCAGTGAGCTGGTAATGATGTAGTTGGGAATGGTCGGGATGCCCATACCCAGCACCAGGCAAATCACCATGGTCAGCAGCAGCGCCAGAAACAGACTGCTTTCGCCGACCGCGATGATGCGCCCACCCAGCTCGGCCGCCACACCAGTCAGGTTGATCATGCCGATGATGACACCCACCAGCGCGCAGGCAATCGCCACTGGCAGCGCGTGGCGCGCGCCGTCCACCAGGCCTTGCACGGCGAGTTGGCGCGCATCGGCCCCCACGTGGCGCGCGTAGGTGAGGGCCACCAGCAACGCGGTCAGCACAAAAAAGATGCCCACGCCAAACTGATAAAAGCCCGCGCAGGCCAGCCCCAGCAGCAGCCAGAACAGCACCCGCAGGCCGCTGCTGCGCACCCCCGTCATGACCGCTGCGCCAAAAATCAGAATCACCGTCAGCGCCAGCCCCACGGTGCCCGAAAACAGCGGCGTGTAACCCGAAAACAGCAGCACCACCAGGCCGATCAGCGGCAGCAGCAAATGCCAGCGCAGCTTGACCGCGGCCCAGGGATCAGGGCAATCGGCTTTGGCCAAACCATTCAAACCCTTGCGCCCAGCCTCCAGGTGCACCATCCAGAACGCGGTGATGAAGTACAAAATGGCCGGCACCAGCGCCGCCTTGACGATGGTCACGTAAGGCACGTTGATGGTCTCGGCCATGATGAACGCCACCGCGCCCATCACCGGCGGCATGATCTGTCCGCCCATGCTGCTGGTGGCTTCCACCCCGCCGGCAAACGCCGGGCTGTAGCCAAAGCGCTTCATCAGCGGAATGGTGAACTGCCCGGTGGTGACCACATTGGCCACACCCGAGCCGTTGATGGTGCCCATCAGCGCGCTGGAAATCACCGACACCTTGGCCGGGCCACCGCGACTGCTGCCCACCGTGCCCATGGCAAAGTCGGTAAACAGCGCGATCATGCCGGCCTGTTCCAAAAATGCGCCAAACAAGATAAACAAAAAGATGTAGCTGGAAGACACGTAGGTTGGCGTGCCGTAAATGCCCTCGGTGCCAAAACCCAGTGTGCTGACAATCTGATCCAGCCCAAAGCCACGGTGCGCCAGGTCGCCCGGCAGGTATTGGCCGAAGATGCCGTACAGCAAAAACACCGCGCATACCGTTGGCAAGCCCCAGCCCATGGCGCGCCGCGCCGCTTCAAACACCAGCGCCACGCTGACCACCCCAATCACCCAGTCGGTGCCGATCAGCTCACCGGCGCGCTGCGTCAGGTCGGCCTCAAAGTACCAGTGATACAGGCTGAAGACAAAGCCGGTCAGCCCCAACACCCAGCCCAGCACGCGCCCCAGCCCGCGCCAGTTGGCTGAGTTTTCAAAAGGTGGATACAGCAGAAAAATCAGCCACAGCACAAAACCCACGTGCACCGCGCGCACCACCTGGCTGGAGATCGGGCTGAAGGCGGCGGTGACAAGCTGAAAGCTGGAGAACGCAATTGCTATCCAGAAGATAGCTGTACGCGCTTGTTCTGATAGGGCTGGAGGCGTATTTGTCATATGAAAATCAATTCGTTGGCTGACCCCGCAAAATTGGGGTCAGAGCCCAATTCGGTGCCGCGTGGTGGGTTGACTTGAATATCTGAGCCCGAATCGGGATCCGACCCGAACTCAGCTACCCGGCACGCGCTGCGGGCTAAACCAGACAGCGCGGACACTGCAAGCGGCTACTTCAACACACCCACTTCGCGGTAATACTTTTCGGCACCCGGGTGCAGCGGTACCGGCATACCCTTGATGGCGTTTTCGCGCTTGATGGCTTTGGCAGCGTTGTGCGCGGCGTACAGCGTGTCGATGTTTTCGTACATTGTTTTGGCCATTTGGTAGGCCAGCTCGTTGGACACGCCCGAATGCGTTACCAGAAAGTTGGGGATGGCGGCGGTGACCACATCGGCGGTTTGGCCGCTGTAGGTGTTGGCGGGAATGATGGCCGGCTGATACGCCGCATCACCGACCTTGGCTACCACGTCAGCGGGCACCGGAATGACGACGATCTTGATCGAGGTGGCCAGATCGCGGATTGAGGCCACGCCCAAGCCAGCCGATTGCAGCGTGGCGTCCAACTGGCGGTTTTTCATCAGCTCAACCGACTCGCCAAACGGCAAATACTCGACCTTACCCAGGTCGCTATAGGACAGACCGGCGGCTTTGAGGATGGCGCGCGCGTTAAGCTCAGTGCCCGACTTGGCGGCACCCACGCTGATGCGCTTGCCTTTCAGGTCGGCCAGCGTCTTGATGCCGCTGTCGGCATTGGCGACGATCTGGATGTAGTTGTTGTAGGTGGCAGACAGGCCGCGCAGCTTGTCGAGCTTGGACTTGAACCCGGCTTCGGCGTCGCCCTTCCAGGCATCCGACACCGAATCACCCAGAGCCAACGCCAGCTCGCCCCGACCGGCTTGCAGCAGATTGAGGTTTTCAGCGCTGGCCTTGGTCACCTGCGCGGTTGAGCGCGTATTGGGAATGGCCTTGGCGTAGATCTGACTCAAGGCCACCCCCAGCGGGTAATAAACCCCGCTTTGACCGCCGGTCAGAATGTTGACAAATTGCTGCGACTGGGCGCTGACGGCCGTCGCGGCGACGGCGGCAACCAGACCAATGACCGCACCCCATTGTTTAAAAATACGCATACTAAAGTCTCCTGTTGTGTGAAAAAGGTTGAGAACCGACGGCAATGATTTTGCATCAAATCAGCGCGCTGGCGCTGGACTGGCGTCGCTGCGCAGGCTCAGACCACCGGCTTGACGCTTCTGCTCGCCCAACGCGGGGCGGACAACGCGCGAGTTGAAGCGATCTCTGAGCATTTGCACCTGGGTCTCCAGGGCGTTCACTTGGGTAATTTGTGCACGGTAACGGTTCAGCACCAAATAAGCGGTTTCAATCAACTTGCCGCAAAGCGCTTGTTCGCCCTGAGCTAACAGTTCCTGCACGGCGGCGCCAGGATCGCCGGCCAGCGTTTGCGCCATCGCCTTTTCTGCCAGTTTGAGTACCCGGGCGCTGGCGCTGCGAATTTGTTCCGCATACGGTGGATGCACCGCCGCTGCACTGGCCAGCAGCTCCGACTGCAGCCGGATGCCGCCAAAACGTAGCCCCAGCGTATCGACCACGGCAGCCACTTCTTCAAGCTGAATCGCCTTGTGTGCCAGCAGCGCCAGCAGCGTCATCAGGTTGCAGGCTGATTCAAAATCAAAGTCAATGTCGCGAATGCGCTGGCAGTGATTTCGCACCGAATTGAGCGCTTGGCTGAAATGCCCACGCGAGATCAGTGCCAGCGTTTGCACAATTTCGGCCAGACGCTGCGGTCGGGCGGCGTCAGGGTTGCGTTCGATCAGACGGGCAAAGTCATCGGCGCAGCGCAGCAAGCTCTTGCTGTCACCGCTCTCCAGACGGATGAATGCCAACAGCACCAGCGTCTGGCAATCGAACATTTTGGAATCAAGCCCAAGGCGCACGGTGCGGTCCAGAATCGGCCCGGCAGCTTTGCGTTCACCCATAAAAAAGGTCATCAGCGCCAAATTTTGCAGCCGGCTGATCGACGCCGGAGTCATCTGGCTGGCGAGCTGGTAGGTCTGCAACGCGGCGTCGAGGTTGCCTTGTTCAAACTGGGCCCGGCCCAGTACGTCGTAGGCGTCGGCGTAATCCGGATCTTCGTGTACCAGATTTTCCAGCGTATTGACGGCTTTAACCGTCTCGCCGCTGTCAAGCTGGGCGCGCGCCACGCCCAGTTTGGCCCACGGCAAGGTTTTGGCTTGCACCACCGCCTGGTACAACTTTTGCGCCTGTTCGAATTGACCGGTGCGTAACAGCAGCTCGGCGCCAACGCGTGCCGCGTACAGCCAGAACAGTCCGCGCGACTCAAAGCGTTGCACACACAACTGCGCCGCCGCCGCAAAGTCTTGTGCCTCGATCGCCATGAAAATGTCTTGCAATGACGCCTTGCGAACGCGCGCCTGATGGAGTCGGTCGGCCAGTTGCGACGCCCGGTGCGGTTTGAGCAGGTAACCGTCCAGCGCCGATTCGGCGGCTTCAGCCACCTTGGCGTATGTGGCTTCGCCAGTGACCATGATGAAGACGGTGGCGAAAGGCAGCAACTGGTTGCGCCGCAGGTCGTCCAGCAAATCCTGACCCGACATGGTGTCGCCTTGGAAGTGCAATTCAGACAAGACAAGGTCGAACTTGCGGTATTCCAGTTGGCGCCTGGCGTCGGTCAAGCGACTGGTTTGCACCACCGTACCCATGCCAAAATCACGCAACTGCGCCACCAGAATGCCGCGCGACGTCGGATTGCCGTCAACCACGAGTGCCGAGCTGGTGGAAAGGTCGTCAGGATCAAGTGCCATGGCGCGCGATTGTTGCACCAATAGCCGGCGTTGCTCTAAACTGTCTGCACCATGCCATCATCACCAACTGACCTGTCCGCCCGACTCAACAGCGCGTTAACGCTGCAACGCAACGCTTACCTGGCGCACCCTGTCCCCAGCCTGCAACAGCGCGTGGCTGACCTGCGCGCGCTGCAACGCTTTGTGCGCGAACACCAAGAGGCGCTGTGCGATGCCATCAGCGCCGACTACGGCCACCGCTCGCGCCACGAGACCTTGTTGGCCGAAGTCTTTCCAGTGGTCGATGGCATCGACCACATCATCGGCCAGTTGCGCGGCTGGCTGCGAGCGCAGCGGCGCAGTGTCGATTGGCGCAGTTTTTTTGGCGCGCGCAACCGCGTCACCCCGCAGCCGCTGGGCGTGGTAGGCGTGATCGTGCCGTGGAACTTTCCGCTGAATCTGAGCCTGGTGCCGCTGTCCTATATCTTTGCTGCGGGCAACCGCGCCATGGTCAAGATGAGCGAAAACTCGCGCCACCTGTGCGCCTATCTGATGACGCATCTGCCGGCGTACTTTCCGCCTGAGAAATTGCAGTTTTTTGACGAAACCGGGGGCGTCGGCATCGCGTTTTCAAAACTCAAGTTTGACCACCTGTTGTTCACCGGCTCGGGGCAAACCGGCCGGGCCGTGATGGCCGCAGCGGCCGTCAACCTGTGCCCGGTGACGCTGGAGCTGGGTGGCAAAGCGCCAGCCATTGTGTGTGACGACTTTGCGTTGGCCACGGCAGCCGAGCGCATCATGTTTGTCAAACTGCTCAACGCCGGGCAGATCTGCACCACCGTTGACCACGCCTGGCTACCTGCGGGCAAACTGGATGAATTTGTGCGCCTGGCGCGTAGCGTGGTGGCACGGCGTTACCCCAGTATTGCGTCTGCCGACTACACCTCGATCATCGATCAGCGTTCGTTTGACCGCTTGCTGGCGGCGCTGGACGAAGCGCGCAGCCGGGGCGCGCAAGTGCTGCAACTATTGAAAGGCCCGGCGTACGACGCGGCTACCCGCAAGATCACGCCGCACA
>JAQTSL010000198.1 GCA_028711355.1 Rhodoferax sp. | reverse complement strand
CTGCCACGGGCACGTTCGGGTCATAGACCATAACCCAGGGCCGCAGCGGTTTGCGCGGGTTGACCGAGGTCACCAGCGCCAGCGCGTCGTTGGACAAATGCACCACCGAGCCGGGCGGATACACCCCCAGGCTGCGCACCAGCAACTGCAGCGCCTTGACGTCAAACTTGCTGCGCCGCTGCGCAAACATGAAAGACAGCGCCTGGTGCGGCGTCATGGCTTTTCTGAGGTCCACCGGGTTGCACAGGTTGTCATAAAAATTGACCAGCGAGACCAGCCGTGCTGCGGGCGTCATGGCGTCGCCCTTGAGCCCGCTGGGGTAGCCACTGCCATCAGCGAGCTCATGGTGCTGCGCCACCACGGCCAACGCCCCACGCGAGATGCCCAGCTTCAGGGCCAGCGTGACACCGTACTCAACATGCTGCTGGCGCAAGTTACGCTCGGCCTGGTTATAGTCTTCAGGCGACTTGCGCAGCACCCGGTCCGGAATGTCCATCAGGCCGACATCGTGCAACATGGCGCCAATACCCAGATCGCGCGCAGCGGCCACGTCCAACCCCATTTCCTGCGCCAGCATCATGGCCAAAATGGTGACGTTCAGGCTGTGGTAATAGACATCCTCACCGCCCGCCTTGTCGCCCATCACATGCAGGGTGGCCTCTGGATTTTCCAGAAAGGCATCAGCCATCTGGCCCACCAGCGCGCCCATTTCTTCCAGCGTTTCCCGGGGCATGGACAACAAATTGCGGTTCAGACTCTTCATGACAGCGCTGGCTTTGGAGAATGCCCGCTCAACGTTGGCAAGTTGTTCACGCCGCTGCGCCAGCGCCCGCACGCGCTCGCGTTTGGCCAGTTGGGCCGGGCCTTGCACCGCCTGTGCTGGCGCCGGGGTCACATCAGAGCGTGCCACAACCGGGTGTGGCAAACCCGACGGCGTGCACGCCGCCAGCGCCTGCGGATCGCTGCGTTGCGGATCAATCCGGTAACGTGCCAGCTTGAGCGCACGCAACTCACGCAATTGGTCGTCACTGCGAATCTTGAAGCTATTGAGTGTGAAATTATGCTCAAACCAGGGCAAATCCAGACACACGAACAAACCCAGGCAAAGCCGCTCCGGCGTGACAAAACAGCCGCTTGGCACAGCACTGGCAGACGGTTTTGAAGTCGCTTCATTCATCGGCATGACGCCAGTCTAACCGGGTCGATCAGAGCCGGCCCGCCACCAAGCATGCGGCGACATAATGCAACATCGACAGAGCGTACAGGCGCAAACCCCGTCCGGGTTTGTAAACACCCCCTTGCGTGGAGGCCAGGCCTTTGACCCTGTACACGACTTAACGTGAAAGAACGCCACCGACGTTTGAAATTTGCCCGTCATTGCGTTTAACCTTTAGCCGCGAGCGAAGCGTGGCGGGCAGTGAAGCAATCCATGCCTTCTGAATCCATGGATTGCCGCGGCCTGCGGCCTCGCAATGACGACAGGCTTTCATCATCCGGGGCGTCGGCTTGGATTCAGTTAGTAGAATGAACCAACGGTGACGCATGGTGCCACCGCGTTTTACAGAAGAGAATCGTTATGCAGACTGTTGGTGCAACAAATGGCGCCCCGCGTCTGGATCTGCCGCGCGCTTTTGGCATGGTGGGGTCCGAGGCTGGTTTGCGCAATATTCTGGCAACCGTCGTGACCAGTCTGGCGGTTGATCTGCCTGGCATTGACGCGGCGCTGAAAAACGGTGACGTCCCCGCAGCAAACCGCTTGTTGCACGCCATCAAAGGTTATATGCCCATCATCGGCTCTGATGCACTGATTGCGCAGGTAGTGGCAGTGGAGCACCTGAGCAAAACGGCCGGCGTCGCCGACGTACTGCCCCCCTACCAGCAACTGGCCCCCGAGCTGCGCGGTTTGTTGACTGAAATTCAAAACTTTCTGGCTTAGGATACGCACTATGTCAAGCATGGCTTTTTCCCTGGTGCGCGTGCTGGTGGTCGATGATGACCCGGTGATGCGCGACTTTGTTGTCAATACGTTGCGGCGCATTGGCATTCAGCATATCGAAACTGCGGTTGACGGCGCAAGCGCGTTGCGCACCATGATCAGCTTCAGGCCAGACTTGGTGCTGACCGACATCCATATGCAGCCGATGGACGGCCTGGCTTTTGTCGAGAAGATGCGCAAGCACAGCAATCCGCTGGTCAGCGGCATGAAGGTCATTTTCATGAGCGCCGACAGCAGCACCGAAACCCTGGGCCAGGCGCTGCCGCTGGGCACTTTTGGTTACATTGTCAAGCCTCCACGCATCGAAACGCTCAAGGCCAGAATTGAGCAGGCGTTAAAGTAAGTCAGGCGTTTTTTTGGCCTTTCCCACTTCACCAAGACCTCACATGAAATTTTTGCAACCTGCCATTGCGTTGCTCCAGCCACTCTCGGGCCGGGTGCGTTTCTGGATTTTGCCCCTGCCATTGCTGGCGGTGGTGTTGACAACGATCCTGGTGCTGCTCTTTCACGACGCTTCAGCGCCCGAGCAATTTGCTGCCTTGCTGGCCGGTTTGGTGGTGGCGCTGCTGGCCTGGCTGTATTTGCAACTGGCTTTTTTTACCATTACCCGTGACGAGCGCAACCGCACCGAAAGCGCCATGCGACTGGCCGCACAGGGCGACCTGACGCATACCGTGAATGTCGGCATCCAGACGCTGGGCAACTTCAGCAAGCATCTGGACCGCATGATCCTCAGCATGTCGAGCATCGTGGCCAACATCCGCACCGCCGCCGTGCTGGTGGGCGACACGGGCAAGCGCTTGGTCGATGACACGCGGGCGCTGGCCGAACGCGCCGAGGCCCAGGGCCAGCATTTGCAGGAAACCTCGGTACACGTCAAGCACGTCAGTGAAACCGTGGCGCGCAACGCAGAGGCGGCGCAAGAGGTCAGCATGATGACCAAAAGCCTGCATCAAGAGGCCGACAGCGCGGGCAAGATGATGTTTCAGGCGGTGCAAAGCATGGGGCCACTGGAGCAGACGTCACGGCGCATGTCCGAGATCATTGGCGTGATCGACGGTATTGCGTTCCAGACCAACTTGCTGGCCCTGAACGCGGCGGTCGAGGCGGCCCGCGCGGGCGAGCAAGGCCGTGGTTTTGCCGTGGTGGCGGCCGAAGTGCGCAACCTGGCCAAACGCAGCCAGGCGGCCGCGGCCGAGATACGCGGTCTGATTGCCGAGTCGGCCAGCCGGGTCGGCGATACCGTCAAGGGCATCAACGAGGTCAACACGACGATGGAAAGCCTGATCTCGGGCATTGGCGAGATCGCCATGAACATCAACGTCATGGCCGAAGGCAGCGCCAGCCAAAGCGCGGCGCTGGAAGAAGTGGTACATGCGGTGGGTGACCTCGACGTGCTCACGCACGAAAACGCCACGCTGGTGGGGCGCGCCAGTACCAATTCTGACCGCTTGATTCACCAGGCGTCAACGCTGGAGATTTCAGTCGGCGACATCCGCCTGCGCCAGGGTACCGCTGACCAGGCGCGCCAACTGGTGTTTGATGCCATGGTGCACCTGCGCAACGTCGGGTATGAGCAAGCGGTACGCGACTTTCGTGACCCGCAGGCGGGGTTTATTGACCGCGACATGTACATCTTTATTTTCGACCGGGCCGGTTTTTACATCGTGCACGGATCCATGCCCGAAAAGGACGGCAGCGATCTGCGTGCTGCCCCCGGGCTGGATGCCGAAAAACTGGTGGCCGATGCGTGGGAGGTGTGTGACCGCGAGCAAGGCGGCTGGGTCAACTACGGCATCATCAACCCGGTCTCGCACGAGGTGCAGGCCAAAACGTCTTTCGTGGTACCGCTGGACGATGACCGTCTGCTAGGCTGCGGCTGTTACCTCGGCAAGGAGTGGCTTGACGTATGACGCTCCAGGCTCAGGATAATCAAGCCAGGCAGCGCGCGCTGGTGCAACTGGTGTGCGATGTATTGCCTGTTTGGCAGCGTCATTTGGCCAGTTCGCGCAGCCAATCAGAGGCTGCCGTGAACCAGATGGTGGCGGCTTTTGGCGAGATCGTGGCACCGTTGACAAGCCAGACTGCCAGCGGGATGACTGCGTCTGACATGAATGGCCCTGTTGAGCGTATGTACCAGGGTTTTCAGTATGAAGACCGTATCAGCCAGATGACAGGGTTGCTGCAGCAGGACATGCAGCGGCTGTTGCTGGCCCTTTCTGAGTCCGATACGTCCATGGATACCCGGCAATGGTTGGCGCGGCTGGAATCTGGCTACGTGATGGCCGAGCAGCATGGCGCAACTGGCGCGGCACAGCCGCCAGTCATCAACGACGAAGCCACTTTTTTTTGACAAGGAAACACGCGATGGCACAAACAATTTTGATCATTGACGACTCGGCCAGCCTGCGCCAGGTGGTCGCGATGGCGCTGCAAGGTGCAGGCTACGAGGTGCTGCAAGCCGGTGACGGCCAGGCCGCGCTGGCGTTGCTGGACGGGCGCAAGATTCACATGGCTATTTGTGACGTGAACATGCCGCGCATGAACGGCATCGAGTTTGTCAAGGCCGCCAAGGCCTTGCCCTTTTACCGCTTTCTGCCCATTTTGATGCTCACCACCGAAAGCCAGGAAGCCAAAAAAGAGCAAGGCAAGGCCGCCGGCGCCAAAGCCTGGATGGTGAAGCCGTTTTCTCCGGCATCCCTGCTCAACGCGGTGTCCAAGCTTTGCCTGCCTTAAGCACAACATGGTTTTGTCGCCGCAACAACCGCACGCGGTCGTTGCAGGTTTTTTAGCACCATCTGGAACCTGCCATGAGCCAAGCATTTGAACTCCCCGAAGAGTTGACGATTTACAGCGCGGTGGAGACGCGCGATGCCCTGCTGGCCTGGGTCACCGAGCAGGTCGCCAAGTCGGCCAAGCTGCTTGACATCTCGGGCGCCAAGGTGCGTGAGGTCGATGGTGCCGGTTTGCAGTTGCTGGCGTCCTTGTCGCACAGCGACCAACCCTGGCGCATGGTCAACGCCAGCCCGGTCTTGACAGAGGCCTGCGCACACATCGGTTTGGGCCAATGGCTGGCCCAGCAAGCCACTACTGCCTGAGAGGACAAGCCATGAGCGACGTATCTGATGCCGACCGCGACTTTCTGGCTGCGGCCATGCCCGCCTTTATCAGCGAAGCGGGCGAACAAACCGAAGCCATTGAAACCCTGCTGCTGGAGCTGGAACACCAGCCCGACAACCGCGAGCTGCTCGACAACCTGTTTCGCTGTGCGCACACGGTCAAGGGCTCGGCCGGCATTTTTGGCCTGACCAAGGTGGTGGAGTTCACGCACCACGTGGAAACTCTGCTGGACCAATGCCGTGACGGTGTGCTGGCGCTCACCCCTGCCATCAGCACGCTGCTGCTGCAATGCAACGACCAGATCAAGTTTCTGGTTGACTCCGCCAGTGACGATGCCGCAGACACCGCTGAGCAAAAAGATCTGCGGGCCGATCTGGTGATTCAGTTGCAAGCCTACACATCCGGGGGCGCTCCCACGGCCACACCCCAGACCAGTCCCCCTGCCGTCCCCCAGACAGTGACCACGCAAACCACCGCCGACGCGGGCGCAACGCCTGGTATGACGGCCTGGCACATTTCAGCCCGTTTTGGCCAGGAAACATTCCGCAACGGCATGGACCCGCTGTCGATTGCCAAATACCTTAAAGGTCTGGGTGAAGTGCAGTCGGTGCAATGCGGCACCGAGTCTGTGCCGGCGTTGGTGAACCTCAACCCCGAAACCTGTTACCTGAGCTTTGACATGCACCTGCTGTCCAAAGCCACGCGCGAAGAGGTTGAAGGTGCTTTCAGCTTTGTCGCCGATGACTGCGAGATTGACATCCAGGCCCCCGAGAGCCCCGAGCAAAAACTGGTGCGCGCCATTGAAGACATGCCCACCACCCCGCGCCTGGGGGATATGCTGGTGTCGGTGGGGGCGGTGTCGCAACACAAGTTGACCGAAGTGCTCTCAAATCAAGAGCTAGTCACGCTTGCTACGTATGGTCAAAAGGCCAAAATAGGCAATTTACTGGCAGACAAGGCGGGGGTTGCACCGGCGGTGGTTGAAGCCGCTTTGAACAAGCAGCAAAAAGCCAAAGAGTCGAGTGGCGAAGAAAGCCGCTTTATCCGCGTGCAGGCCGACCGGCTCGACGCCGTCATCAACCTGCTTGGCGAGCTGGTGATTGCCGGGGCGGGAGCCAACCTGCTGGCGCGTGAAACCCGCAACGTGGCGCTGATCGAGGCCAACCTGCACATGAACGGCCTGATCGAAGAAATTCGCAACGGCACGCTGGGCCTGCGCATGGTGCCGGTGGGCGAAACCTTTAGCCGCTTCAGGCGCGTGGTGCGCGACACCGCCAGCAGTCTGGGCAAAGAGGTCAATTTCGAGATTGTGGGCGGCGAGGCCGAACTCGACAAGTCGATGGTCGAAAAAATTGCCGACCCGCTGATGCACCTGGTGCGCAATTCGCTTGACCACGGCCTGGAGCCACCGCAAGAGCGCGTGGCGGCGGGTAAAACCCCGGCGGGCAAACTCACCTTGAGTGCCAGGCACGAAACGGGCGCGATTCTGATCCGCATCGAAGACGACGGCCGCGCCATCAACCGCGAGCGTGTGTTGCAGCGCGCCTGGAACAAGGGGCTCGTCGAGCAGGGCGTGGTGCCCAGCGACGATGCCATCGACATGCTGATTTTTGAGGCCGGGTTTTCCACCGCCGAGCAGGTCACCAACCTGTCTGGCCGGGGTGTCGGCATGGACGTGGTCAAGCGCAA
>JAQTSL010000197.1 GCA_028711355.1 Rhodoferax sp. | reverse complement strand
ACCTCGACCGCCATGTTGGTCATCAACGTGCCCACCACGCCAGGCACCGTCTCACCACGGCGCAAGCGGTCGTCCACCATCAGGTACAACAGCTCGTCGCCGTTAAACAGACGCCCCTGCGCATCCACCAGTTGCAACCGGTCGGCGTCGCCGTCCAGCGCCACGCCCAGATCGGCCCGGTGCATCTTGACCGCTTCGACCAGTGCTTGCGGATGCGTGGCGCCCACACCTTTGTTGATATTGAGTCCGTCAGGCGCACAACCGATCGGAATCACCTCGGCGCCCAGCTCGTGAAACACCTTGGGCGCAATCTGGTAGGCCGCGCCGTGCGCCGCGTCCACCACAATACGCATGCCCTTGAGCGTGAGGTTGTTGGCAAACGTGCTCTTGCAAAATTCAATGTAGCGGCCGGCGGCGTCGTCCAGTCGGCGCGATCGGCCCAGCGCGGCCGACTCAACCCACACCGGGTCGGTCGCCAGCACAGCCTCTACCTCTTGCTCCCACGCATCGGGCAACTTGGCGCCCTGCGCGCTGAAAAACTTGATGCCGTTGTCGTCAAACGGGTTATGGCTGGCGCTGATCACCACCCCCAGCGCGGCGCGCTGAGCGCGTGTGAGATAGGCCACACCGGGCGTAGGCAGCGGCCCCAGCAGCACCACATCGACACCGGCCGAATTAAAACCGCTCTCCAGCGCGCTCTCGAGCATATAGCCTGAAATGCGCGTGTCCTTGCCGATCAGCACCGTTGGGCGCGCCTCGGTGCGCTTGAGCACCCGACCCACCGCATGCGCTAAGCGCAAGCAAAAATCGGCTGTAATCGGTGGCACGCCGACCGTACCCCGAATGCCGTCGGTTCCAAAATAGCGCCGCGTCATAGGCTGGTATCCCCTTGGTTTGTTATGTTTGACACCGTAGGCACCGATGTTATCGCGCCGAGCACCTGCAACGCCTGCACGGTCTCGCGCACATCGTGCACCCGCAGCACCGCCGCGCCGCGCTCGGCTGCCAGCAGTGCGGCAGCCACACTGGGCGCCAACCGCTGTTGCGCTGACAGCGGTTGCGCGCCGCTGGGCGTCATGTCCGCCAGCGACGACTTGCGCGACCAGCCTATCAGCAGCGGGTAACCCGCCGCAAGCAGCTCACGCTGGCGCTGTAGCAGGGCAAAATTCTGCGCCATGGTCTTGCCAAAGCCGATCCCAGGGTCCAGCACAATGCGAGACTTTTCAACTCCTAGCGCTTTCAGGTCCTGCGCAGCGTGCTGCAAAAATGAAAGCACCTGCGGCACCACGTCGCCCTGCATCGGTTGCACCTGCATGGTTTGCGGCTCGCGATGCATGTGCATCAGACAGACGCCACAGGTGGCATGACCGGCCACCACCTGCGCGCCGCTCAGACCACTGCCTGGGGCGCGCCAGCGCAACGCCCAAACGTCGTTGATGATGTCGGCGCCCAAGTCCAGCGCAGCCTGCATCACCGGTGGCTTGTAAGTGTCAACCGACAGTGGCACACCCAGCGTCAACGCACCTTTGAGCACTGGCAATATGCGCGCCAGCTCGTCCTGTGCCGACAGCGGCGCGGCGCCGGGGCGGGTCGATTCGCCGCCAATATCCAGGATGTCAGCGCCGTCGTGCAGCAATTGCTCGCAATGGCGCAGCGCCTGCGCGCTGCTGGCGTGCTGGCCACCGTCCGAGAACGAATCGGGCGTGACGTTGACGATACCCATCACCCGCGGTGAGGCAAGATCAATCTGGAAGCGGGTGGTTTGCCAGGTCATGAAAAACGGGGCCGCAGCCCCGTAAGCGAGTAGCCGTTGCGTCAGGCCGCGTGCGGCGCAGCGTCTGGCTTGACCGCCGGGGTACCGCCACTGCTGCCGTCGGAGCCAGCCGCTGGAACGCGTGGACTCCAGTCTTTGGGCGCGCGCGGTGGTTTGCCAGCCATGATGTCGTCCAACTGATCGCTGTCAATGGTTTCCCACTCCAGCAAGGCCTTGGCCATGGCGTGCATCTGGTCGCTGTTTTCTTCGATCAGGCGGCGTGCCAACGCGTACTGCTCGTCGATGATGCGACGCACCTCGGCATCGACCTTTTGCATGGTTTCTTCGCTCATGTTGGTGGTCTTGGTGACCGAGCGGCCGAGAAACACTTCACCTTCGTTTTCGGCATAAACCATCGGGCCCAGCGCCGCTGTCATGCCATAGCGCATCACCATGTCGCGCGCAATCTGCGTGGCACGCTCAAAGTCGTTGCTGGCGCCGGTGGTCATCTGGTGCATGAAAACCTCTTCGGCGATGCGCCCACCAAACAACATACTGATCTGGTTGAGCATGTAGTCTTTGTCATAGCTGTAACGGTCTTGCGCCGGCAGGCTCATGGTGACACCCAACGCACGGCCGCGCGGGATGATGGTGACCTTGTGCACCGGATCGCATTTGGGCAACAGCTTGCCGATCAGCGCATGGCCGGATTCGTGGTACGCGGTGTTGCGGCGCTCTTCTTCAGGCATCACCATGCTCTTGCGCTCGGGGCCCATCAGGATTTTGTCCTTGGCCTTTTCAAAGTCTTGCATCTCGACCGTACGGGCGTTGCGCCGCGCCGCCATCAAAGCGGCTTCATTGCACAAATTGGCCAAGTCAGCGCCGCTCATGCCGGGCGTGCCACGGGCGATCAGGCCGGCATTCACATCCGGGCTGAGCGGCACTTTGCGCATATGCACGTTCAGAATCTGCTCGCGACCCCGAATGTCAGGCAGCGTCACATAGACCTGGCGATCAAACCGCCCCGGGCGCAACAGCGCAGAGTCCAAAATGTCGGGCCGGTTGGTGGCGGCGACCACGATCACGCCGACATTGGTCTCGAAACCGTCCATTTCGACCAGCATTTGGTTAAGCGTTTGCTCGCGTTCGTCGTTGCCGCCGCCCAAGCCCGCACCGCGCTGGCGACCGACCGCGTCGATTTCATCGATGAAGATGATGCACGGCGCGTTCTTCTTGGCGTTTTCAAACATATCGCGCACCCGGCTGGCGCCGACGCCAACAAACATTTCAACGAAGTCAGAACCCGAGATGCTGAAAAACGGCACCTTGGCCTCGCCCGCAATACTCTTGGCCAGCAGTGTCTTGCCGGTTCCGGGTGGTCCAACCAGCAGCAAACCGCGCGGAATACGACCGCCCAGCTTCTGAAATTTGGCCGGGTCTTTCAGGAAGTCCACCACTTCCTTGACCTCCTCTTTGGCCTCATCGCAACCGGCCACGTCGGCAAAGGTGACCGTGTTGGTGTTTTCGTCGAGCAAGCGCGCCTTGCTCTTGCCAAAGCTGAAAGCACCGCCCTTGCCGCCGCCCTGCATCTGGCGCATGAAATAGACCCAAACGCCAATCAGCAGCAGCATCGGGCCCCAGCTCACCAGCAGCGTCATCAACAGCGAACCTTCTTCGCGTGGACGCACATCGAACTTGACGTCGTTGGCGATCAGGTCGCCCACCAAACCGCGGTCCAGATAGGTGGCGGTGGTGCGCACCTTGCGGTCGTCGGTGGTGACGGCAACAATTTCGGTCCCACTTTGACCTTCCTGAATAACGGCGCTCTTGATACGCTTACCCTTGACTTCATCCAGAAAATCAGAGTACCCCAGATACCCGGCGCCGACCGCTGGACGCGTGTCAAACTGTTTGAAGACAGTGAACAGCACCATTGCAATCACCATCCAGACAGCGATTTTAGAAAACCACGGATTATTCAAGCAACACTCCAGTTGACACACAGCGCAAGAGCGCACGCCCTCACACGGTGGATTTTAGACTTTCCGACGCGAGCATCAGACCAAGACGGTCTGATCCCTAGAGACGGCATGGAAATGGTTAGCCTTGCAAGCCGACACCGACCAAAAACGTTTCTGCCGAGCGGTCGCGCGAGGCTTTGGGCTTGATGCGCTTGACCGTGACAAACTGCGCGCGAAAACGCTTGAACAGCGCGTCGTAGCTGCTGCCATGGAACACCTTTGCCACCAGCGCACCCTGTGGTTCAAGGTGCGTCTGGGAAAACTCCAGCGCCAACTCCACCAGATGTTCAATGTGCGCCGCGTCTGCCGACGCAATGCCCGACAGGTTGGGCGCCATATCGGAGACGATGACGTCAGCCAGTTGCCCGTGCAGCAAGGCCGCCAGTTGCGCCAGCACCGCGTCGTCACGGAGGTCACCCTGGATGAAATCGACACCTTCAATGGGCACCATCGGCAGCAGGTCAAGCGCCACGATTCGGCCATTGAGCGCGCCCGCCGCAGCACCGCCGCCGGTGGCCGATTTGGGCGAGAGCTTACGGCGCACATACTGGCTCCAGGCACCCGGCGCTGAGCCCAGATCGACCACCAGATCGCCCGGCTTGATCAGGTGCAGCGCCTCGTCAATTTCCTTGAGCTTGTACGCGGCCCGCGCACGGTAGCCGTCTTTTTGCGCCAACTTGACGTAGGTGTCGTTGACATGGTCGTTCAACCAGGCGCGGTTGACCTTGCTACTTTTGACTGCTGATTTCATATTTGATGTTTTGGACGGTTGCGCAAGTTTGCACCAGCGATAATAGGCCCATGCCTCACATTCAACTCACGCCCGCCCAGCGCAAGGTGCATCGCGCCGACGCCCATCATCTGGACCCCGTGGTCATGATCGGCAACGACGGCCTGACCGCTGCCGTCAAAAATGAAACCGACGCCGCACTCAACGCCCACGGCCTGATCAAGGTGCGTGTGTTTTCCGACGACCGCAGCGCCCGCGAGGCGATCTTCATGACCCTGGCCGACGAGTTGAGCGCCGCGCCGATCCAGCATATCGGCAAATTGCTGGTACTGTGGCGGCCCATGCCTGAACGGGAAAAAGCGGTTGACGAAGACCGTATGCCAGGCCCCAAAGATGTGAAGGTGCTCAAGTTCAGCAAACGCGGCGGCCAGCGTCCCGAAGTCAAGGTGTTGCGCGTGCTGGGCAACCAGCGCCTGACCACCGGCGGCCAGATCAAACGCGCAAAAAAGAAACCCATAAGTATCAAAAAACGCAATCAATCATCTTGATTATTGCGGGTCAGACCACTCGCGCAGCGATGTGCTCTGACCCCAACTGTTCAAAAACGTCTAGCCCAGTGGAAGCCTTTGGCGGCCGACGATTTGGCTTCGCCGAAACTTCGTTTTCTGGTACCCCCGTATGAGGAGGCCGCCAAAGGCTTCCACTGGGCGGGTTAAAAATCAATCAAGCAGCTTTTTAAACGTCATCCCCGCACACAGCCACTCCAACACATAAAGCGCAGTGCCAACGCTGTGCCACAGCGCCAGGTTGTCGTGCGCCACGATGCGGGGCGCCACACCCCATTGCGACAACAGCGCCAGCAGCATCCCGCCAACTATAAAAAACAGAGCTGCTCGCGCTTTATTCGCAAGCGTTAGAGATCGATTTGATCTTGCAACCAGCAACAGCACCAGGCCACACGCCAGCGCCACCCAGGTTTGCGCAGCAAACAGGTGCGCCGCCATGTTGCCGGCGATGGCCGGGCTGGGCAAGTTGGCAAACAGCATCGGAACCACCCAGAAACCCACCGTCGTCAAACTCCCCCACCACAGGGCGGCGGCCCACACGGCCAGCATTGGCAGCAGCGCCTGCATCAGCTATACCGAACCCTCACCACCTCGTACCGGCGCAGACCACCCGGGGCCTGCACCTCGGCCACGTCACCTTCGCTTTTGCCGATCAGGGCACGGGCGATTGGACTGTTGACATTCAGAAGACCCAATTTGATGTTGGCTTCGTCTTCGCCAACGATCTGGTAGGTCACTTTTTGGTCGGTGTCTTCGTCGGCCAGTTCAACCGTTGAGCCAAACACCACGCGGCCGTCTGCGTGCAACTCGGCCGGGTCAATGATTTGCGCGGCTGAGAGCTTGCCTTCAATTTCCTTGATGCGCCCTTCAATAAAGCCCTGCTTGTCCTTGGCGGCGTCGTATTCGGCGTTTTCGCTCAGGTCGCCCTGGGCACGCGCTTCAGCGATCGCGTTGATGACCGCGGGTCGCTCAAACGCCTTGAGCTGGTGAAGCTCGGCCTTGAGCTTGTCAGCACCGCGTTTGGTAATGGGAAGAGTCGCCACAGCTTGCTCCGTCAAAGGGGGTTTGCAAAATGAAACCGCCGAACGTTGCCGTCCGGCGGTGATGCACGATTATGCCGTCGTTTATAGCTTGCGGGACAGATCTTTAGCTCTGTCCCCAACTGATCAAGCCTTGCGGGACAGATCTTTAGCTCTGTCCCCAACTGATCAAGCAAGTAACTGGGCGTGCATCTCCTGCACCGAAATCACATCCAGGTTGTCCATGCAGTGCATGCCTTCCACCGCCGCTTCCGCCCCGGCAATGGTGGTGAAGGTGGTTACCCGGTTCAGCAGCGCCGACGTGCGAATCTGGCGCGAGTCGGCAATCGCGTTGCGGCGCTCTTCCACCGTGTTGATGACCAGCACGATCTCGTTGTTCTTGAGCATATCGACAATGTGCGGGCGGCCTTCGGCCACCTTATAGACCGCCACGCACGGCACACCCGCTGCGGTAATGGCCGCTGCGGTACCCTTGGTCGCCACCACGTCGTAGTGCATCTCGACCAGCGCGCGCGCAATCTCGATCGCTGCCGGCTTGTCGCTTTGCTTGACCGAAATAAACACCTTGCCACTGGGCGATCCGTCGGGGTTGAGCGGGCGCGGCAACTTGGTACCGGCACCGATCTGCGACTTGACAAACGCTTCGCCAAATGTTTTGCCGACACCCATGACCTCACCGGTGGACTTCATCTCGGGGCCCAGGATGGTATCGAC
>JAQTSL010000196.1 GCA_028711355.1 Rhodoferax sp. | reverse complement strand
CTTGCGGGTGATGCAGGCTGGCACGGTACGGCCGCTACGCCAATCAGGTTCGAAGAAGGACTCTGCCGGGACGATGCAGTGCTGCGCCTTGCCCCAGGCATCACGAAAGGTGGGTCTGCGGGTAGCGCTCTCGCTGCGCGCGTTGTAGGTGGCCTTGGTGATCTTGGTGTCCACTGACCAGTGCGGCACCAGGCCAAACAGGCCGGTCAGGGCCTCACGCTCTGGCACGGCCGCATCGCCAACGTCTGCGCGCGGGTGGCGGCGTATGAAGGGGCCGGTATAGCCCGGCCACAGGTCATGCTTGCCCAGGTCATCAGGCGGTTCCACGCCGAAGTGGCGGCGGTAGCGGTCACGCTCCTTGAGGGCTTGGTAGTGGCTGCACATGATGGATACTTTAGCGACTTTGCTCACTCCACGTCACCCCCATGCTGCCCTCTTCGCCTACAGCCAGCCGCTTTGTGCGATTGTTTCTGGCGCTGTGGCCGGATGAAGTTTTTTGTGGTCATCTGGCTGACCATTGCAACTCGTGGGTCTGGCCTGCCGGGTGTGTGCTGTACCAGCCACTAGACTGGCATGTGACGCTGCATTTCATCGGCGCGGTGGACGCTAATCGGTTGGACGCGATTAGCACACGCATTGACATGCCCTGCCAGCCTTTTGAACTGGTACTGGATCAGCCTCAAATGTGGCCGCGTGGCTTGGCGGTTCTCTGCGCCAGCACCGTGCCAACACCACTGCGCCAGTTGCATGATCGGCTTGGCCAGGAATTGCGGGCGCTTGATCTGCCGGTGGACACGCGCCCGTATCAACCGCATGTCACGCTGGCACGTCGGGCGGATGGTGCCGTTGCACCGCCTGCCGCTGCGCCCCTGCGCTGGGCTGTGCGCGGTTACGCGCTGGTTGTATCCACTGGTGACAAGAGTCGGCGCTATCGGGTGTTGCGTCGATACGGGTGATGGGTTTGACGGAAAGACTGGGTGTGGCACAACGGCTGCTCACCATGGTTCTTACCCCGGTTCAGGAGTTAAAGAAAACGATCGGATCAAGCCCATGTGAAAAATCGCAGTGGGCTTTATTCGCGCCCGGTTGGGGTCGATGGGGGACGTTGGGTTCTCCATGGCTTCGGTTGGCACAGCGTGGACGTATGCGCGAAGGCGTTGGCGTTGCCAGCAGCAGCATTTTTGGCAACACCGATTGGCCGCTGTGGGTGGTGTCGCCGTAACTCTGCAAGCCCGTGCCGTGGTGGCACTAGCCGAAGCGGTTACCTGGGCGGGAATTGCTGCACCGTCTAAACTGAAACAAATACCGAAAGAAAAAATGTTTGATCAAAGCGGCCAGTGGATCCACCTTGAAACGTTCGACGATTTTGACAATGGTTTGTCTGAGCTGATAGACCTGTGGTCAAGCAAGGCGACCAAAGCGGTCAAAGAATCAGCACTCGCTCACTTCAAGGAAGACCTGGCGGGTGCCGTGCTCAATTGGGCCGACAACCGAGCCAGGTCGAAGAAATACGCGGCCATTGGTAAAGAGTTGGCTGAGTTTGAGGAAGCGCTGAGGTAAGGCGGGTACGGCAACACATCGCGGAAGAGCTGTCTTGGTGGCTGGAGCTACTGGCCTTGTGGGTCGGGAAATCGTCTCTGCCCTTCTGGCCGACAGAACGGTTGAAGCAGTTCACTGTGTCGGCCGCAGACCACTTGCACTCAAGCACGCCAAGCTCCAAAACCATGTGATCGATTTCGCCGCGCTGCTTGACCTTCCCGAGGTGGATGAATGCGATATCGCGCTGGGCACCACCATCAAGGTCGCAGGCAGTCAGGCAGCTTTCAGGGCGGTCGATCTGGATGCTGTTGTGGCCGTCGCCATGGCTGCAAAGTCAGCAGGTGCGTCGAAATTTGGCGTTGTCAGTGCAGTACGCAATGCTATTTTTCTACAAGTCACGACTGCATCAGTCTAAAATTCTCGCAGAAGACTATGACTCCATGTCGGAAGCGGCCCGAGAAGTTTGCAAATCAAACAATTTAAGATTTGACGTACACGTTGTCCCACCAATGTTTGAGTACCGGGATCTTATAGCGCTGGGAGCACCGCAATTTGTCCTCTCATCAGAGTTTTGAGATCGCATGACAACTAACTTGCTCGTGATTTGCTCTGTAGAGGAATCCTCCGGTGCGAGTGCGCTGACCGACGCGGCATCGGAACAAATTAGAGAACTGTTGGAAGACTTAGTTATTCAGCCTTTGATCCAGCGTTCCGCAAGTGAACCTGAAACAGATCGGCGTATCGATGAAGTGAGGGCACTGCTCGCCACCGTAGCTGTCATACACGAAGGCGCGCTGCCGACCCTACCTCGCGCAGTAGTTGCCAAATTTGAGGCATTCATGGGTGGCGGCAAATCAGACTCAATCGCTTTCAAAAATCTGTGCAAAGACATGACCATTCTCGGCGTTGACGACTTCACTGTCGACACTGATCAGAACGACACGAACGATAAAGATCTTATTGCGGTTGGTAAGCAGGTGCTTGAGTCATGGCTGCGCGAATGTTGGTGTGATGCATTTGGCGTTAGAAAAACTGGGTTGGCTTTTCTTTATTCGCAGTTGCATGACTTTATGTTTTGCTGCAGCGTGCCGGTGCGCTGGCAGCCTGACGTTTGTGCGCTCGGTGCAAAGATTAGCCTGCGCGCAAATATTATCCATCGCGCAACGCGCCGTGGGGATTGCGCGGCGTAAAGGCACAAAGGGGAACGATCATGGCTTTGCGGACTGGATTCTGGTGCAATCGGCTGTGCCTGGGCGTGGTGCACTGCGTCGTCGGACTTGCCCTGCTGACGGGCGTCTGCGCGGCCCAGACCAACGCGCAATCGCCGTTGGGTATCAACCTGCGCGAGCTGCGTTACTGGAACACCGAAATGCCGACGGTGGATTTCTTCAAGCGCGCCGCCGGCGGCAACAATTCGGTCTGGCTTACGCAGTGCGACTGGGGAGCGGCGTGCAAAGACAGCACCGGCGCCGACATTCACTGGGACACGCGCGAGCAGGCACAGATGGACGTCGACGCGGCCGGCTGGCCCAAGTCGCTGCCGGCGGCCGGCTCGGCGCTCAAGTATCGCTACGTGACGACGCTGCTGTGGTGGCAATCGGACAAGATCCCGCTCGGGCGCTGGACGGTGCTCTACGACGGCGATGGCGAACTGTCGTACGGCCAGACCGGCGTGACGCGCAACGCCGCGGCATCGGTGGCCGGGCGCGATGCCGTCGACGTCGCCGCCGGCGCCAATGCCCTGACGCTGACCATTCACAAGACCGATCGGGACAAGACCGGCAACTATCTGCGCAACATCCGCGTCATTGCGCCGGGCGGCACCTGCAACGGCGACCCGTTCGGCTACGCCGCCGACGCCTCGGCCTGCCCGTCTTCCTATAGGCCGCTGACCGAGACCTACGCCAGCCAGCCCTTTCATCCGCAGTTTCTGGCCGCGATGCGCCCCTTCGCCAGCTTCCGGGTCGTCCATCTCATGATGACCAATAACGACGAGAACACCCAGTGGAGCGAGCGGCCCAAGTTTTCCGACATCAGTTGGGGCTACCACGCCAGCCAGGGCGTGCCGGCCGAGGTCGCGCTCGACCTGGCCAACGCCCTCGACGCCTCGCCCTGGCTCGAAATTCCGGCGATGGCCGGCGACGACTACGTCTTGCAGTTCGCGCGCCTGGCCAAGGAGCGCCTGACGACCTCGCGGCCGATTTATCTCGAATACGGCAACGAAGTCTGGAACAGCGCCTGGCCTTACAGCATCGGCGGCAACTGGGTCAAGAGTCAGGGCAACCAGCGCTGGGCGGGGGTGGGCACGGAGTACGAAAGGATGATGAACTGGTTCGGGATGCGAACGAAGCAGATCTGCGCCATCTGGAAGCAGGAGTTCGCCGACCGTCCCGGTCAGGTCAAGTGCGTGTCGGCGTCGCAGGGCGCGCAGAGCTGGGTCACCGACCATTTGGTCTTGTCCTGTCCGCTCCACGCCGCCGAGCCTGGCGGCAGCGCCTGCGACGCGACGGCCGGCATCGACGCCGTCGCCGGCGGCTACTACTTCGGCGGCCATGTCGCCGACGACATATACGAAACCCAGATTAAGGGCGAGTGGCTGACCGAGGCCGACGGCGGGCTTACCAAACTATTTCAGGAACTGACCGACGGCAGCGTGCTGCGCCAGCCGGCCGGCTCCAACCGCGCGCAGGCGAACGTGGCGCTGATTGCGACCCAGATGGCGGCCAACAAGGCCGTCGCCGATGCCCACGGCGTCGCCATGGTGGTCTATGAGGCCGGCAACGAACTGTTCGGTCGCAACAGCACGGCTTACCAGACCCAGTTGCAGGCACTGTTCGAGCGTGCGCAGAGCGATCCGCGCATGGGCGCGCTCTACACGGCCGTGCTGAACCACTGGAAAGCCAACGGCGGCCAACTCTATGCGGTGTTCGAGAGCACCGGCCGCTACACCGCCACGCGCGGCAACTCCACGCTGCTCGAATGGCAGGGCCAGCCGCGCAGCGAAGCGCCGAAGTACGACGCGGTGCTCACCTTCATCGAAAGCAATCCGTGCTGGTGGCAAGGCTGCACGGTCGCCACCAACACCCACATCGTGTTCGTGCCGGGCTGGAATCTCGTCGGCAATGGCCGCGAGGCGCCGATCGCCGTTGCCAGCGCCTTTGGCGATTTCGCCAAGGTCGTCACGGTCTGGAAGTGGGTCGCCGCGGGTAACGCGGCGGGCATTACCTATCCCGCCTGGGCGTTCTACACCCCGACGCAGAGCGACGGCGGGCAGGCTTACGCAGCGGGGAAGGGCTATGAATCGCTCACCACGATCAACGCCGGCGAAGGTTTCTGGGTGAATGCCCAGACGGCGTTTTCGGCGCCTTTGCCGTCCGCCGCCGCCGTGCAGGCAGCGAGCTTCAAGCCGGCGGTTGGGAGCCCTGCCGCGGGGGGCGGCACTCATGCGCTGCCGCAAGGCTGGAGCCTGATCGCCACCGGAGACAGTCCGACGCCGAGCCAGTTCGACGCCGCCCTTGCCACCAGCGCCTCGACCACTCCAGCCGCTGGGCAAGCCTACTTGAATCTCACCACGCTCTGGGCCTGGGACGCGACCCGTGCCAGGTGGTACTTCTGGGCGCCCAGCCGTGCTAACAGTGGTCAGCTTGCTGACTACCTAAGCAGCAAGGGATATCTCGACTTTGTGGGCTTGCCGACCAAGCCTGCCGGCTCACTGTCACCGACGACGGGTTTCTGGGTAAATACGCCGCCCTAATCAGTCACGTACGTGGTGCATTTGCACTATGGGGTCATGATTGCGCCGGTCTGGGGTGATCTTGCCCCTGTTTTTCGGACTCCTTAAGCCACCATTTATGCGGACTTCTTGTCTTGCTGCTGGGCCGCTGTCCAGCGTTGCTCAAACGTCATAGGGCTGACATAGCCCAACGTTGAGTGCAATCTCTTGTGGTTGTAGAAGTTTAGCCAATCGATGACCTCGTCCATGGCAGCACGTCTGGTGGCAAACTTTCTTCCGTACAACCTGCCGACCTTCAATCGCCCCCACAGGCTTTCGGTGGGGGCGTTGTGGCAAAACCCCAAGTCAGCCCAGCAATTGCCTTTGCGACTCATGGACGATGTCATCTCAAAGCGTTCGAGCTCCCCCTGAAACTCATGACTGCAATACTGGCTGCCCCGGTCTGAGTGAAAGATCAACCCAGGCTTTGGTCTGCGCCTGAACCACGCCATGCGCAGCGCATCCGTCACGACGTTGGTCTGCATGTTGTCGCGCATGCTCCAGCCCACCACCTGACGGCTGAACAGATCAATCACGCCTGTCAGGTACAACCAGCCTTCGTCAGTGGCGATGTACGTGATGTCACTGCTCCAGACCTGGTTGGGTGCCTCGGGCGTGAAGTTTCTCTCCAGCAAGTTTTCTGCAATGGGCAGCCTGTGTTTGCTGTCGGTGGTGACAACAAATTTCCTTTTGCCTCTTGCCTCTTGCCTCTGGCCTTGATGCCGTGGCGTTGCATGAGTCTTCTGACACGCTCTTTGCCGACCCGGATACCTCGGGCCACCAGTTCCTTGCACATTTTTGGCCAGCCGTATTCCTGCTTGACTTCGGCGTGGATGGCACGGATGTGTACCAGCAGGGTTTCGTCGCTGATGCGTTTGCTCGCCCACCGGCTCACTGGGCTTGCCGGTGTCTTTGCACCGCCAGTGCTCGAAGTAGCCACTGGCGCTGACTTCCAGCACTTCGCACGTCAATGTGACCGGCCAGCGGGTCTTGTGCTTGGCTATCCAGGCGTACTTATATGGATGCCTCCCGGATAGCAAGCATAATTTGCGTTGTGTTGTGAAGAAGTCGGCTGCTTTCTTATATTCGGCCTTGTTTGTGGCTTCACAGCGCTTCCCGCGCGAACTACGCCGTCGCTTTTTTAAGATGTCGCGCTCCGTCGTCACGCGTGCCAGTTGTGCACGCAGGCGCGCCAGTTCCAGTGGCTCGGGTGACACGGGCTTGTCGCCTGCACCTTTGAGTTGCCCTTTGCTACTCACTCGTACCCAGTTGTCCAGCGTCTGCTTCGGTATGCCCAGCACCTTTGCCGTCACCGCAGCGGACTGACCACCTTTGACTAGGCGCACTGCCTCCAGCTTGAATTCCAGCGTGTATTTGCCACGCGCTTGTCCATCGATTCGTTTGCTCATTTCGGTCTCTCCAATGTCTGAAATCTTCCTTCAGCTATGGAGTCCGGTTTTCGGGGGCAAGATCACAATCCCCAACAAGGCATACTAATGCTGCCGCGCTAATAGAAAGCAAATACGAGGGTGAAGGATGACTGTTGAAGTTC
>JAQTSL010000195.1 GCA_028711355.1 Rhodoferax sp. | reverse complement strand
TCCGGTGGATGCCGACATGGCCGCGCTGGTGCCGTACCGGGGCCGGCAGGGCAGTTACCGCTACGTATCGGCCAGCGACGTATTGCACGGTAAGGTAGATGCTGCCGTGCTGCGCGGTGCGGTGGTGTTGGTGGGCACCACCGCACCGGGTCTGCTGGACTTGCGCACCGCGCCAATGCAAGACTCTTACGCCGGGGTCGAAGTACACGCCAACATGATCACGTCGATCATGGACCAGTCGATCCGGGCCCGCCCGGCTTATACGCTGGGGCTTGAGCTGATGATGCTGTTGGCCGTCGGGCTGCTGCTGGCACTCATGTTGCCGCTGCTGTCGCCGTTGTACGCTACGCTGCTGTCGCTGGCGACCCTGGCCGCGATGGTCGGGCTCAACCTGTATTTTTGGCAATTCAGCCAACTGATTGTGCCGCTGGCCGCTGGCCTGGTGCTGGTCAGCGCGTTGTTTGTGCTCAATATGTCGTACGGCTTCTTTGTCGATGCCCGTGGCAAACGCATGCTGGCGCACCTGTTTGGTCAATATGTGCCGCCCGAACTGGTCGATGAGATGGCGCAAGACCCAGGCGCTTACAGCCTGGAGGGCAGCAACCGTGAATTGACCGTGTTGTTCTCGGACGTGCGCGGCTTTACCACCATCTCGGAGGGGCTCGACCCGAAACAACTGACGCAGTTGATGAACGAGTTTTTGACCCCCATGACGCACGTCATCCACCAGCACCGCGGCACCATCGACAAATACATGGGTGATGCCATCATGGCGTTTTGGGGCGCACCGGTGGCCGACCCCGACCATGCACGCAACGCACTGCTGGCCGGGCTGGAGATGATCGCCAAGCTGGAGTCGCTGCAGGATCATTTCAAGTCCAAAGGCTGGCCACCGATCAAGGTTGGGGTCGGCCTGAACACCGGTGACATGACGGTCGGCAACATGGGCTCGGAGTTTCGCCTGGCCTACACCATCATGGGCGATGCGGTCAACTTGGGATCACGCCTGGAGAGCCTGACCAAGGCCTACGGGGTGTCGATGATGGTCAGTGAATTCACCATGGCGCGGGTGCCCGACTTCACCTTCAGGGAACTCGATTGCGTGCGCGTCAAGGGCAAGGACCGGCCAGTCAAAATCTACCAGCCGCTCGGGCCGACGAATCAGGTAAGTGAGTCTGATCAGGCTGAATTGACCGACTACACGCAGGCGCTGACGATCTATCGCAACCAGCAGTGGGCGCAAGCGCAAACTGCTTTTGAGGCCTTGCAACAGCGCGACCCGCAACGCATGCTGTACCGCCTGTACCTGGAGCGCATCGCGCACTTTATTCAGAGCCCGCCCGCCGCCGACTGGGACGGCACCTATACCTTTATGACCAAATAGCGCGCAGGTGCCTACCCGCGCTGCTGCGGTTGCGGCGTAGCAGGCGGTCCAACCTGGTCAGTTTCATGGTTGAGGGTGGATCACGCCGCCCTGCTCATCCGGGCGTGGTTTTGTTTTGGGCTTGGCTTTGGCTATTGGTTTAGCCTTGTCTTCAGCCTTGTCTTCAGCCTTGTCTTCAGCCTTGGCTTTGGCTTTGGCTTTGGCTTCAGCCTTGGCTTCAGCCTTGGCTTCAGCCTTGGCTTCAGCCTTGGCTTTGGCTTTGGCTTTGGCTTTTGGTTTGGCTTCGGGTTGCGGGCTCTGGCGCGCGCTGCGTTGGGCCGGCGATGCTGCAACCAGCTCACGCTGCAGGCGTTCGCACAGAGTGCTCAAAATTTTGACGCGGGCGTGTGCTTTGTCGTTGGCCTCGACCAGTGTCCAGGGTGCGTCGCCGGTACTGGTGCGCTCGACCATGTCGCAAATCGCCTGCTGGTAGTGGCCCCACTTTTCGCGGTTGCGCCAGTCTTCTTGCGTGATCTTGAAACGCTTGAAGGCAATTTGCTCGCGTTCCTTGAAACGGCGCAGTTGTTCCTCTTGGCTGATTTGCAGCCAGAACTTGACCACGATCACACCAGCATCGATCAGTTCGTGCTCAAAGTCGTTGATCTCGTTATAAGCGCGCAGCCAGTCAGCCTCTGAACAAAAGCCTTCCACACGCTCGACCAGCACCCGACCGTACCAGGTGCGGTCAAAAATGGCGATGTGGCCTTGGCGTGGCAGTTGCCGCCAAAACCGCCACAGATGGGGCTGAGCCTTTTCTTCTTCAGTCGGTGCCGCCACCGGAATCACCTGGTACTGGCGCGCGTCCAGCGCCGCGCCAATGCGCCGGATCGCGCCGCCTTTGCCGGCCGCGTCGGCACCCTCAAATGCCACCACCAGCGAGCGCTTGGCAAACGCCGGGTGCCGCATCAGCTCAGACAGGTGGCCCTGCCAATGCGCCAACTGGTCCTTGTACGCGTCAGGCGCCAGGTGCAATGACAAATCAAGCGCCGACAGCACGTTGCGACCATCCAGATCGACGCGGATCATCGGCGCCACTGGCGTTGGCTGCGGTATGGGCTGGGCCAACTTGGCCTGCAACGCCGTCAACAACACCTGGCCCACCGTCAGCGCCCGGTAGCGGTCGTCCGAGCAATCGACAATGACCCACGGCGCCGCCGCCGTGTTGGTGACGCGCAGCAGGTGACCGGCCACTTCTTGCAATTCGTCGTAGGTCTTCAGGCGATCCCAGTTCCACTGCGTCACGCGCCACGCGGTGTGCGGGTCGCTGGCCAGCGATTTGAGACGCTTTTTTTGGCCATCCTTGGTCAAATGAAACCAGAACTTGAGCACCAACGCACCTTCGTTGACCAGCATTTGTTCAAAGCGGTTGATTTGTTCAGCGCGCGCGTCAAGTTCCTTGCTCGTGATCTCGTCACTGATACGAAGTCGAACCGGGTCGGTGTACCACGAGCCGGCAAAAATGCCGATCCGTCCCTTGGGCGGCAGACTGCGCCAATAGCGCCACATGGGCGGGCGTTCGCGCTCTTCGTCACTGGGTTGCGAAAACGCCAGCGTGTTGATAAAGCGGGGGTCCATCCATTCGTAAAGCTGGTTGATGGTTTCGCCCTTGCCCGCGCCATCTTGCCCGCTGATCAGCACCACCACTGGCACTTTGCGATCGGTATAAAGTTGCGCTTGCGCTTCTAATAAAGAAGCACGTAGCGCAGGCAGCGCATCGCGATAAGCTGTTTTTGAGATTTGATGGTGAAGTTCGGCAGATTCAAACATGGTCAGTACCTTTGGTCAGCGCTGGGGGCGCCGCAAAACCGTAAGCTTACCCGTTGTGACGCGGCGTGGGTCGGCACCGGGTGAGATTCATGGCGCGGTGTGCTGGTGCAAGACAGCTACGCACCGCAGGGTAAATCAAAGTTGCTTCTGTAGCAACCCGGCAATCACCTGGGGGTAGATCAGATGTTCCTGCGTCAGCACGCGCGCGGCCAGCGTTTGCGCAGTGTCGCCGGGCAGCACCGGCACCACCGCCTGCGCCAGGATCGGGCCATGGTCCAGCTCGGGCGTGACCCGGTGCACCGTGGCACCGGCCACCTTGCAGCCCGCGTCGATAGCGCGCTGGTGCGTGTTCAAACCCGCAAAAGCGGGCAGCAACGACGGATGAATGTTGACCAGGCGAGCGTCGTAATGACTGACAAATTGCGGCGTCAGAATGCGCATAAACCCGGCCAGCAGCACCAGCACCGGCGCGCCGGGCGCATCGAACGCGTCAATACGCTGCATCAGCGCGGCGTCAAACGCCTCCCGGCTGGTAAACGCCTTGTGGTCCAGCACGTCGGTCGGCACGCCCAGCTCACGCGCCAGCGCCAGCCCGCGGGCGTCGGCTTTGTTGCTGATGACCGCCGCCACCCGCGCGCCGTAGCGACTGGCCCAGTGGTCGTGCTGAGCTGCGTGCACAATCGCGGCCATGTTGGAGCCCGCGCCCGAGATCAAAATAACGATATTTTTCATAACTGGCTGAATTATGACTTTTCCCTCTGCCCTCACTGACAACGACACAGGCGTCCAGGCAACAGAATCCGGCGCCCGGCCCGCCCTGCGGCTGACTCCCATCGAGGCGCGCGTGTTGGCCACCCTGATGGAAAAAGCCCGCACCGTGCCCGACAGCTACCCGCTGTCGCTGAACTCGCTGTTGCTGGGCTGCAACCAGAAGACCACGCGCGAGCCGGTGATGGACTTGACCGAGGCCGACGTGGCGCACGCCCTGGACAACTTGCAGCAACTGCTACTGGTGCGCGCCAACAGCAGCGCCCGCGTGGCGCGCTACGAGCACAACGCGCAGCGCGGCATCGGCGTACCGGAACAATCCGCCGTGCTGTTGGGCGTGCTGATGCTGCGTGGGCCGCAAACCGCTGCCGAGCTGCGCCTGAACACCGAGCGCTGGTACAAGTTTGCCGACATTTCGTCGGTAGAAGGTTTTCTGGAAGAGCTGCAAGACCGCTGTGCAGAAAAAGGCGGCGCGCTGGTGGTAAAGCTGGCCAAAGCGCCCGGCGCGCGCGAGCAACGCTGGGCGCACCTGCTGTGCGGGCCGGTCGATCAGGCGCAATTTGGCGCTGGTGGTGCACGCTCTTTGGATGGCGGCACCAGTTCCCTGGCACGCATTGAAGCACTGGAAACTGAAGTGGCCCGACTGCGTGAAACCGTGCAAAAACTCTGCGCCGAATTGGGCGTGTCACCGCCCGGACAGTGATAACCAGATGAGCATGCTAAAAACGCAACTCATCAAAGTGCGAAAAACGATGCACTACCACCGGAGACACCATGGATTTGGCCTTTACCCCTGAAGAAGAACAGTTTCGCCAACAGGTGCGCACCTGGGTTCGCGCCAACCTGCCGGCCGAGCTTTCGCACCAGGTGCATAGCGCGCTGCGGCTGACGCGCGACGACCAACAAAACTGGGCCAGGATTCTTGGCAAAAAGGGCTGGCTGGGCTACGCCTGGTCGCCCCAGTTTGGCGGCCCCGGCTGGAACGCGGTGCAAAAGCATTTGTTTGAAGAAGAATGCGCGCTGGCCGGTGCGCCGCGCATCGTGCCGTTCGGGCCGGTGATGGTGGCACCGGTCATCATGGCGTTTGGTTCGCCTGAGCAGCAGCAGCGCTTTTTGCCCGGCATCGCCAGTGGCGAGGTGTGGTGGAGCCAGGGCTACAGCGAACCGGGCTCCGGCTCGGACCTGGCATCGGTCAAATGCCGCGCCGAGTTGCAGGGCGACCATTACCTGGTGAACGGCCAGAAGACCTGGACCACGCTGGGCCAGTATGGCGAATGGATTTTTTGCCTGGTGCGCAGCGCCACCGACTGCAAGCCGCAGGCGGGCATCAGCTTCTTGTTGATCGACATGAAGTCCCCGGGTGTCAGCGTGCGCCCGATCGTGCTGCTGGACGGCGAACCCGAAGTCAACGAGGTCTTTTTTGACAACGTCAAGGTGCCGGCAAACAACCTGATCGGCGAAGAAAACAAGGGCTGGACCTACGCCAAGCACCTGCTCAGCCACGAGCGCACCAACATCGCCGACGTGAATCGCACCAAGCGCGAGCTGGAGCGCCTCAAACGCATCGCCAAGGCGGAAGGTGTCTGGGACGACGCCCGTTTTCGCGACCAGATTGCGCTGCTCGAAGTCGATGTGGTGGCGCTGGAGATGCTGGTGCTACGCGTGCTGTCAGCAGAAAAGTCGGGCAAGAACTCACTCGACATTGCTGGATTGCTGAAGATTCGCGGCAGCGAGATTCAGCAGCGCTACGCCGAGCTGATGATGCTGGCGGCCGGGCCGTTTGCCTTGCCGCTGATCCATGAAGCGATGGACGCTGGTTGGCAAGGCGAGCTGGTTGATGGTCACTTGGTGGGCTTCCCGGGCGACGCGCTGCACTGCGCGCCGCTGGCATCAAGCTATTTCAATCTGCGCAAAACCACCATCTACGGCGGCAGCAACGAGGTGCAGCGCAACATCGTGGCGCAGACGGTGCTGGGCTAACTGGCTTGAATCAGAGATGGCATGCCACTTCACGAAAGATGGCCGTCATTGCTGCGGGCCACAACCCGCAATCCATGGCTGCCGGATCAAGTCCGGCATGACAACCACGTGCTTACACGATTAAGAGGGGATACCGATGAACTTTGATTTTTCAGACGACCAGGTCCAGTTGCAAGACGCCGTGCGGCGCTGGGTTGACAAAAGCTACCCGTTTACCCACTACCGCGCGACCGTCCAGGCGGGCGGTTTTGCACGCGCCAACTACAAACAATTGGCTGACCTTGGCTTGTGCGGCCTGCTGGTGGCAGAAGAGCACGGCGGGCTGGCCATGGGTGCGGTCGAAGCCATGCTGGTGCTGCAAGAGCTGGGGGCCGGCCTGGTGCTGGAGCCGCTGACCGACACTTTCATGGTGGGCAGCGTGCTGGCGCACTTTGCATCGCCCCAGCAGCAAGCGCAATGGCTACCCGGCATCGCCAGTGGCGACACGCTGGCAGTGCTGGCCTGGCAAGAGCGTGGTGCGCGTTACCGGCATACCTCGTGCAGGGCCACCGCAACGGCAACAACCACGGTGACCGCAGCCGGTGGCGGCTATCTGCTGAACGCTGCCAAATCGATCGTGCCCGCCGGTGACCAGGCCGACGCTTTTCTGGTGCCTGCGCTGCTAGACGGCACGCTGGCGCTGTTTTGGCTGCAGCGCAACGCAGCGGGCGTGCAAACGCGGGGCTACGGCACCCAGGACGGCAGCCGCGCTGCCGACGTCATGCTGACCAACGCAGCGGCCACGCTGATCACGACAGAGGGGGTCGCGGCGCTGGAGCTGGCGCTGGACGTCGGGCTGGCCGGCGCTTGCGCGCAGGGCGTTGGCGTGATGGACAAAACGCTGGCTCTGACGGCCGATTACCTCAATACGCGCAAGCAGTTTGGCGTGGCCATTGGCACCTTTCAGGCCTTGCGCCACCGCATCGCCGACATGAAAATGCAGTTGGAGC
>JAQTSL010000194.1 GCA_028711355.1 Rhodoferax sp. | reverse complement strand
AAAACTCACGCCATGGCATTTAAGGGACATCATCTTGGCAATGATGCCTTCAATGTCTTTGACCAGCAAACTCTCGGTCAGCTCCAGTTTGAGTCGATTCGGCGGTGCGCCGGCGCGCTCCAAGGTGACCAGCACCTCGGCGACAAAACTGTCGCGATGAAACTGCAAGGCACTGACATTCACAGCAATCGTCGCATTGGCATACATCGGCTGCATTGCCCACTGTGCGAGCTGACGGCAAGCGGTTTCGAGCACCCATTGCCCCAACGGCAAAATCAGACCGGTTTCTTCGGCCAACGGAATGAAGCTTGCCGGCGACACCATCCCGCGACGCGGATGCTGCCAGCGCAACAGTGCCTCAACGCCCGTCAGGCAACCCTGCTGATCGACCTGCGGCTGGTAATACAACAGGAACTGATGGTTTTCCAAACCATCGCGCAGATCAGTCTCAAGCTCGGCGCGCACGCCCATCGCCGCTTGCATCTTGGGATCAAAAAAACTCAGGGTATCGCGCCCTGCATCCTTGGCCTGGTAGAGTGCCAAATCTGCCCGCTTGAGCAGTTCTTCAACCGAATCCTGACTGGCCTGGAATAAAGCCACACCGACACTTACCGATCCGTGGTGGGTAAAGTGACCTAACTGATAGGGTTGGCGCAAGGCATCGAGCATCTTTAACCCGGCCGCTTCGGCCTGTATCGCCGCCTCAGTGGCGTTGTCGCTCAAATCAAGCAACATGACGACAAAATCGTCGCCGGCCAGGCGTGCCACGGTGTCCCCTTCGCGCACGCAGTCGTTCAAGCGAGTGGCCACTTGTTGCAGCATCAGGTCGCCTTGCTCATGTCCATGGATATCGTTGAGATTTTTGAAATTGTCAACATCAACAAACAGCAAGGCGCCGTTACCCTGATGATGACCGCGCACGCGCACCGTCAGCGCCTGCGTCAAACGCTCAACCAGCAAACGCCGGTTTGGCAAACCAGTCAGCGAATCATAAAAAGCCAGTTTCTGGATTTCGGCTTCGGCCTCTTTTCGTTTGCTGATGTCCGAGAGCGTGCAAACATAGTGGGTCACGGCCCCGCCGTGGTCGTGCACCGCCGCAATGCTGAGCCACTCAGGAAATATTTCACCATTCTTGCGCCGGTTCCACATTTCCCCCTGCCAATTGCCATTCTTCTTCAGGCTGGCGTGCATGACGGTATAAAAGGCGGTATCGTGGTGCCCGGAACTGAACATCTGCGGCGTTTGCCCTACAGCTTCTTGCGCCGTGTAGCCGCTAATTTGACTGAATGACCGGTTAACGCGCAAGATGATGCCCGCCGCGTTGGTGATAAACATGCCTTCTTCCAGATCAAAGGCGGCGGCAATGCGCAAATTCTCTTCGGCCAGCTTTTGTTCGGTCAAATCGGAGACAAAACCATTCCATAAAACCGAACCGTCAACTTGCCGCTTTGGCACTGCGCGTCCCAGCAGCCAGTGCAGCGAGCCATCGGCCAGCAAGATCCGGTATTCCTGCGACCAAGGCAACAGCATTTGTGCTGATTGGTCAATCGATGCCACGACCCGCTCAACATCATCGGGGTGGATCAGGGCAAAAACGCGCTCGGCATCCTGCCCAATTTCTTCTGGGCTGAGCCGATAGACGTCTTGCGAGCCAGCGCTGACAAACGGAAAACAGCGACTGCGGTCAACGCGCAACAAGTATTGGTAAACCATGCCTGGCACATGATCAGAGAGGTCTTTAAGCTGCGTCAACAATTGCTGCTTGGCCTGCGATTGACGTCCCAGTACCACTACATACCAGGAAAATAAGCCAGCCACCAGCAGCAACGCCATACTCAACGCCACGGCTTCCCACAAACGATGTGTCTTGGTGTGCTTAGCCGCGGCAAACACGTCAGCGCTGGCCAAGCCAATCAACACCGTCAGTGGGTAAGAAGACAATTTTTTGAAGTGATAGAGGCGTTCCACCCCATCGGTCACACTGCGGTACTGGTTGCTGCCAAATTTTTCTCCCTGGGCCAGGCGCGCGAACACCGGCTCAGCGGCCGCATTGCCAACAAAGGTTTCAGCGCTGGCTGATTTTCTGACCATCAGGTTGCCGTTCAAGTCATACAGCGCGGCAACCCCGTTTTGGCCCAGTTTGAGTTCGGCATAAAAACGGGTGAAATAGTCCGGGTCCAACGCGGCCACGACAACGCCGACAAATTCACCGTCGTTGCCGACGATGCGGCGCGACAGTCGGATTGACCAGTTGCCGTAAGCCAAATCAAACTCAGGGCGGGCGATGAAAAGCGCATCGCTGGTCGCTTCACTTTGCACCTTGAAATAGTCTCGGTCGAACACATTCACGCGGTCACTCAAAGGCAGGCTACTGTCCTTTAGCGCACCCGAGGCATCAAAAACGCTGACCTGACGGATGATTCTGGCGTCAAACATTTGCTCGACACTCATCTTGCCCAGGTCCAGATGGCCGGCTGGCTCTTGATACTCTGATCGAACCAGGTGCAGGGTCTGGTCAATGCTGTAAAAAATGCGCTCGGCGTGTTCCTGGCTGACCCGTGCCAGATTGGTGGTCTCAGACTGTGCACTGGTAACGGCAACGGCGTAGTCATCATTGATCAGCCGAAAGGTATGCAACCACAGCGCCGCAAACACCAACGTCGCCATCAACCAGATCGGCACATGATGATTGAGTCTGGCGAGCAGACCCGCAAAGCGTTGGTTCAACGGCATGACGTCAGCGTGCAAGGTGGATGGTCCAAAACTGGCATTTGGTGCGTAACGAATACCATGCGTGCCCATGCATGGGCAAGCTGGCATCGTAACCAATGCCGACCGTTAGTCAACTGAGCTACATCAAAAGCGGCAACAATAGTTGTCGTTGCCGAGCAGCCTGTTGCATAACTACAGCTCAATCCTCAGTCAATTGACCTCAACCACCGCCACGGCGGTTTGGCTGACACCGGCGTCAACATAGGTGATCTGCCCGGTCATGCCCGAGGCCAGGTCGCTTAGCAAGAACGCCGCCACGTTGCCTACTTCGTGGATGGTGACGTTGCGTTTCAGTGGTGACGCTGCCGCCGAAATACTGAGCAGCTTGCCAAAGTCCTTGATGCCGCTAGCCGCCAGCGTCTTGATGGCACCGGCGCTCAGGCCGTTGACGCGGATACCTTTGCCGCCGACCGCGTCGGCCAGATAGCGCACCGAAGATTCCAGCGACGCCTTGGCCAAGCCCATGGTGTTGTAGCTAGGCACCACGCGCACGCCGCCCAGGTAGGTCAGCGTCAGTAGCGACGCGGTTGAGGTGAGGTAGGGCAGGGCGACCTTGGCCATCGCCGGAAAGCTGTAGGCGCTGATGTCGTGCGCAATGCGAAAGTTTTCACGCGTCAGACCGTCCAGAAAATTGCCAGCAATCGCCTCGCGCGGGGCAAAACCAATGCTGTGCACAAAGCCGTCAAAGGTGGGCCAATGCGCCGACAAGTCCTTGAACAACGCGTCAATTTGGGCGTCGTCGCCGACGTCGCAGTCAAAAATCAGCTTGGAATTGAAGTCAGCGGCAAATTCGGTGATACGTTCCTTGAAGCGCTCGCCCACATAGCTGAAGGCCAGCTCTGCACCCTGGTCGTGGCAAGCCTTGGCGATGCCATAGGCGATCGAACGGTTGGACAACACCCCGGTGATCAAAAATTTTTTGCCTGTCAGGAAACCCATAGCGACCTCTCTTGTTTGGAACGACTTTTCAGCCCGTGCGGAATTGACCTTGTGTCAAGCCAACAGCGCTGGCAAATGATGCAGAATTGTCGCATGCGCCGCATATTTTTTTGTTTCGTTTTGTTGGGTCTGCCGCAGGCTTGGGCGGCGCACGGCTACGCCTTGTGGGGCGACCTGAAATATCCGGCTGGATTCAGTCACTTTGACTATGTGAACCCCAAGGCTCCCAAAGCCGGTGAATTGCGGCTGGTCAGCAACCTGCGGGTCTCGACCTTTGACAAATACAACCCGTTTACCATCAAGGGCTCAGCGCCGGCCTACCTGTCAGATTTGATGTTTGACAGTCTTCTCACCGGCGCGCTGGATGAAACCGGATCAGGTTACGGCTTGCTGGCCGAAGATGTGGCGGTGGCCGCCGATGGCCTAAGCGCCACCTTCCGGTTGCGAAGCCAAGCGCGCTTTCACAATGGCGACACGGTGCTGGCGGCCGACGTGCAGTACAGCTTTGATATGCTGATCGGGCCATTTACCTCACCCGCCTACAAGACCATGCTTGATGATGTGGTTGGGCTGGACGTGCTCGATCAGCGCACCGTGCGCTACCGCTTCAAAAAGCCCAACCGCGAGCTGCCGCTCACGGTGGGTGGCCTGCCAGTCTTTAGCCGCGCTTGGGGTGCAAAGGCAGGCAAGCCCAAGCCGTTTGACCAGATCGTCACCGACATTCCGATTGGCAGCGGCCCCTACAAAATAGGCCAGGTGCGCTTTGGCAAGGACATCACCTATGTGCGCGACCCAGAGTATTGGGCGCGCGACTTGCCGGTGCGTCGCGGCACCGCCAACTTTGACCGAATCACGGTCAAAATTTACAAAGACGGTACGGCACGCCTCGAAGCACTGAAGGCGGGTGAATTCGATCTGATGCGGTTTTTTTCGGCTGGCGACTGGGCGCGACGCGTCAACGGCAAACGGTTTGATACGGGTGAACTGGTCAAGCGCGAATACCAGCACCGCCTGCCCACCGGTTTCCAGAGCTATGTGCTCAATACCCGTCGTGATCTGTTCAAAGACGTGCGGGTGCGCCAGGCACTGGGCTTGGCGCTGGACTACGAGTGGATGAACCGCCAACTTTTTTACAACGCGTATCAGCGCGTCAATGGCTTGTTTGGCAACACCGACTGCCATGCTGCTGGCCTGCCTTCAACGCCAGAGCTGGCGCTGCTGGAGCCTTGGCGTGCGCAGGTACCCGCAGCGGTATTTGGCCCGATGACGGTGCCGCCGCGCACCGACGCGCCGTCCAGCCTGCGCGCCAACTTGCGCCAGGCGCAGGCGCTGCTGGCGCAGGCCGGATGGAGCGTGCAGGGCGGCGTGCTGCGCAGCGCTACAGGTCAAGCGTTCGAGCTGGAGTACCTAGACAGCAACGAGGGCAGCGCGCGCGTGGTGACCCCCTGGGCGCGTAACCTGGAAAAGCTTGGCATCACACTGAATTTCCGCCCGGTGGACTTTGCGCTATACCAGCAGCGCTTGCAAAAGTTTGAGTTCGATATCACCTCGCTGGCGTACGGCGGCACGCACACCCCCGGGCAGGAATACGCCGACCTGTTTGGCAGCAAAGCGGCCGACCAGGAAGATTCGGGCAACATGTCGGGCCTGAAAAGCCCGGCGGTGGATGCACTGGTCGCCCACCTGACCGCTGCCAAAACCAAGACCGCTTTGCTGCCGGCCTGTCGCGCGTTGGACCGCGTCATCAGCCATAGTCACATCCTTATTCCTCAGTGGTCGGCGCCAACGCACCGGATGGTGTTCAATGCCTGGCGGTTGGAGCAGCCCCCGTTGATGCCCGCTTATGCTGGCGGTGAAAACTGGGCCATTGATACTTGGTGGGCTAGACCATGAACACCCCCCGGCTTGCCCATTTCGTGTGGCCGCTTGACATGCCAGCCATCAAAGATGGGGCTCTTCGGTCAGTCCAAACCTGCGCAGGCAGGTTTGGAGCCACTGGCCTCAGCCCCTTGCAGGGGGCAACACCAACGGCCCGGCAAAGCCGGTTCCGTGGTGTTTCTCGCGTTCGCTTTGGTGCTCAAGCACCTGTCTGCTCGGACAATCTGCAAGATGTTTAGCTACATTCTCAAACGCCTTTTATTGATGATCCCTACGCTGCTGGGCGTACTGCTGATCACGTTTATCGTCATCCAGTTTGTGCCCGGCGGTCCGGTCGAGCAGTACCTAGCCGAGGCCAAGGCGGGCGCGGGCAAGGGGGCGGTGGCTGAAGGCGGGGGCTTGAGCTATCGTGGCGCGCAGGGGGTGGACCCCAAGCGCATTGAGCAAATCAAGGCTTTATACGGCTTTGACAAACCAGCACATGAGCGCTTTATTCAGATGCTGGGGCAGTTTGCCCGATTCGATTTGGGCAAGAGCTTTTTTCAGAACAAGAGCGTGGCCGACCTGATTTGGGAGAAGCTGCCGGTGTCAATCAGCCTGGGCCTGTGGACTTTCTTTATCAGCTACCTGGTTGCGGTACCGTTGGGCGTGGCCAAGGCGGTACGTGCCGGGTCGCGCTTTGATTTGGTCACCACGCTGCTGGTGCTGGTCGGCTATGCCATTCCGGGTTTTGTGCTGGGTGTAGCGCTGTTGGTGATTTTTGGTGGTCAGTTGCAGTGGTTTCCGCTGCGCGGATTGACGTCTGGCAATTGGGACGAACTGACTTGGGGTGCGCGTGTGGTGGACTACCTGTGGCACATTGCCTTGCCGGTCACAGCCATGGTGCTGGGCAGTTTTGCGGTGACCACCATGTTGACCAAAAATGCGTTTCTGGAAGAAATTCGCAAGCAATACGTGGTGACCGCCCGCGCCAAAGGTCTGAGCGAACGCCAGGTGCTGTGGGGTCATGTGTTTCGCAATGCGCTGATCCCGATCGTCACCGGCTTCCCGGCGGCCTTCATCGGCGCCTTCTTCACCGGTGCGCTGCTGATCGAAACGCTGTTCTCGCTCGACGGTCTTGGCCTGCTGAGCTACGAGAGCGTCATCCGGCGCGACTACCCGGTCGTGCTGGGCACGCTGTATCTCTTCACGCTGATTGGCCTAGTGACCAAGCTCATCAGCGACCTCTGCTATGTGTGGGTCGATCCGAGGGTGAAGTTTGACTAACGCCGTACCCACCGTCAGCCCATCGCCGGGCCGGCGCGCCTGGCGGCGCTTCAAGCGCAACCGGCTGGGCTTCTGGAGCCTGGTGCTCTTCAGCGTGCTGGTCGTGCTGAGCCTCTTCGCCGAGGTGCTGTCGACCGACAAGCCGCTGGT
>JAQTSL010000193.1 GCA_028711355.1 Rhodoferax sp. | reverse complement strand
ACGCCGCATGCGGCAACCAGGCCTCGTCAAAGTGGATGTTTTCCACATAACCATCGAGCATCGATTTAACCGTCTGCGTGTTGTACAGCACACCGTCGTAAGTGGATTGGGTCAGCGTCAGCACGCGCGGCTTGATGCGGTTGACGTCGATCTCGGGCAAGTGTTGTCGCACCAGTGGGTTAGCCTTGATCTTGGCCTTGATAGAAGCCGGTTCGAATTCGCTCTTGGGGATCGGCCCAATGATGCCAAATTGGTTGCGCGTGGGTTTCAAAAACACCGGAATGGCGCCGGTCATGATGATCGAATGCAAAATCGACTTGTGGCAATTGCGGTCCACCACCACCACGTCGTTGGGGGCCACAGTGTGGTGCCAGACCATTTTGTTGCTGGTGCTGGTGCCGTTGGTGACAAAAAAACAATGGTCGGCGTTAAAAATACGCGCCGCGTTGCGCTCGCTCTTGCCGATGGCGCCGTCGTGGTCGAGCAACTGGCCCAGTTCTTCGACCGCATTGCAGACATCCGCGCGCAGCATATTTTCACCGTAGAACTGGTGGTACATCTGACCCACCGGGCTCTTCAGAAACGCGACACCGCCAGAATGCCCTGGGCAATGCCATGAATAAGAGCCGTCGTCGGCGTAGTCCAGCAACGCTTTGAAAAACGGCGGCTGCACACCTTCGAGGTAATTTTTGGCCTCGCGGATGATGTGGCGCGCGACAAATTCTGGCGTGTCCTCAAACATATGGATAAAACCGTGCAGCTCGCGCAGGATATCGTTGGGCAGATGGCGGCTGGTCTTGGTCTCGCCATAGACGTAGATCGGCACATCGAGGTTTTTGCGCCGCACTTCCTCAATAAAATGGCGCAAGTTGACCACCGCCGGGTCCAAGTCGGGGCCGGGGGTAAATTCCTCATCGTCAATCGACAAAATAAAGGTGCTGGCACGGCTTTGCTGCTGGGCAAACTGGCTCAGGTCCCCGTAGCTGGTGACGCCCAGCACCTCAGAGCCTTCAGATTCGATCGCCTGCGCCAGCGCACGAATGCCCAGACCCGAGGTGTTTTCCGAGCGAAAGTCTTCGTCAATGATGACGATGGGAAAGCGAAATTTCATATACAGCTCCAACTGCGCGACCAAATCGGCGCGAAGTGTAAGGACTAAATCTGGTTTTTGGCGTAGATCGCGCTGCTTTGGGCTGAAAATGCCGATCAAGCAACAGCGCAGGAACGACACGATGGCAGATTCAACTCTTTGGTGGCTTGCCGCAGGCGCACTGGTTGCGGTAGAGCTGGTGACCGGCACGTTTTATCTGCTAATGATTTCCACCGGTCTGGTCGCCGCCGCGCTGATGGCCCATGCTCAGGTGGGCGTGCTGTGGCAGTGGGTCAGCGCAGCGGTGGTGGGCGGTGGCTCGGTGCTGGTCTGGCGCAGGTACAAAAAGTCGCAACCGGCCATGGTGCCGGCCAGCGCCAACCCGGACGTCAATATGGATGTCGGTGAAGTCGTGCACGTCACCAGTTTTCGTGCTAATGGCAGTTGCAGTGTCAAGTACCGGGGTGCCCACTGGGACGCCGCTTTGCCGGCGGGCCAACTGCCGCAGCCCGGTGACTACACCATCGTAGAAGTTGTCGGAAGCCGCCTGATCCTGAAAAAAACGTCTACCCCTTAACTCTGGAGTTCGCTATGGAAATTGCCATCGTTTTGTTCGTCATTGCCGTCATCTTTGTCACCCAGTCGGTCAAGGTGGTGCCACAGCAGCATGCTTGGGTGGTCGAGCGTCTGGGCAAATACAACGGCACCCTCACGCCAGGTCTGAACTTTTTGATGCCGTTCATTGACAAAGTGGCCTACAAGCACGTGCTCAAAGAGATTCCGCTGGACGTTGCCAGCCAGGTTTGCATCACGCGTGACAACACGCAGTTACAGGTCGATGGCATTTTGTACTTTCAGGTGACCGACGCCATGCGCGCCAGCTACGGCTCCAGCAACTACATCGTCGCCATTTCGCAACTGGCGCAAACCTCATTGCGTTCGGTGATTGGCAAGCTCGAACTGGACAAAACCTTTGAAGAGCGCGACATCATCAACGCCCAAGTGGTGCAGGCGATTGACGAAGCGGCGCTGAACTGGGGTGTGAAGGTGTTGCGCTACGAAATCAAAGACCTGACCCCGCCCAAAGAAATTTTGCACGCGATGCAGCAGCAGATTACCGCCGAGCGTGAAAAACGCGCGCTGATTGCCGCCTCTGAGGGCCGCAGACAAGAGCAAATCAACATCGCCACCGGCGAGCGCGAGGCGTTCATCGCGCGCTCGGAAGGCGAAAAGCAAGCCGCCATCAACAACGCGCAAGGCCAAGCGGCGGCGATTCTGGCGGTAGCGCAAGCCACGGCGCAAGCGATCGAACAGGTAGCGGCCGCCATCCGCCAGCCTGGCGGCAGCGAAGCGGTGCAACTCAAGGTGGCCGAAAAAGCGGTCGAAGCGTACGGCAAACTTGCTTCTGAAGCTACCACCACGCTGGTGGTGCCGAGCAACATGACCGAAGTGGCCACCTTGATCAGCTCGGCCATGAAAATGATTCAGACGCAAAAATAAGCGACCCTACGGTTAATTTGTTTTCACCGATGTTTGCAAGTTGTCGCCTGACGCGTTGAAGCTCAATTCAGTTGACTGCTTATTTCTTTCCAGAGGCTTGGCCCGCTCAAGCCGTTCAAACGGGCCTGCCTGAATTTTTTATGAACGACTCCCCGCCAAACACCTCGCCCCGCCGCCCGATCCGCGAACTGCCCGACGAACTGATCAGCCAAATCGCCGCTGGCGAGGTGGTCGAGCGTCCGGCCTCGGTGGTACGCGAACTGCTTGACAACGCGCTGGACGCTGGCACCACGCAAGTCACCGTGCGCCTGCTGGCCGGCGGCGTGCGGCTGATCAGTGTTGAAGACGACGGCAGTGGCATCTTGCCAGGCGAGCTGCCGCTGGCCTTCAAGCGCCACGCCACCAGCAAGATTGGCAGCCTCTCAGATCTGGAGTCGGTTAGCACCATGGGCTTTCGGGGAGAGGCCCTGGCAGCTATCAATTCAATTGCTGACTGCGCACTGATATCAAGGGCTACAGGCCAAGATCATGCTTATCTTTTAGAGGGTCAAACGGGCGAACTTAAACCCGTGGCGCGCGCCACCGGTACCACCGTCGAAGTCAGAGAACTGTTCTTTGCAACGCCGGCGCGGCGCAAGTTCCTCAAGGCCGACGCCACCGAGCTGGCGCATTGTGTCGAAGCAGTGCGGCGCCACGCGCTGGCGCGGCCCGACGTGGGTTTTGCCCTCTGGCATGAGGGCAAGCTGGTCGAGCAATGGCGGCGTTGTGGTGAGGCGGGCAGCCTGCCCGCGCTGGAACGACGTTTGACCGACGTGCTGGGCAGTGATTTGGTCGAACGCTCGGTGTGGGTTGATTTCTCCAGCCATGCTGCACCGGGCCGATCAGACAACACACCACTGATCAAGGTCTGGGGCCGTGCCGGTATTCCGGATGCCGCGCGCAGCAGGGCCGACCAGCAGTTTTGCTATGTCAACGGTCGTTTTGTGCGCGACAAAGTCCTCAGCCACGCCGCCCGCAGTGCCTATCAAGACGTGCTGCATGGCCAGCGCCAGCCGGTTTATGTACTTTATGTTGAGATTGACCCGACGCGGGTCGATGTGAACGTGCACCCAACCAAGATCGAGGTCCGTTTCAGGGACGGCCGCGAGGTGCACCAGGCGGTGCGCCACGCGGTTGAAGCGGCCCTGGCCGTGCCACGCGCCGGTCACGGCGTTGAACTGGGGATGAACAAGCTGAGCCCTGGCCTACAGATCAACCCAGCCGCCACCACCGCGCAACCGTCGCAGGCCCGTAGCGGCCCTGAAACTTATAAACAAAATATGCCTTCAGCGCAAGTATGGCATGCGCAGACAGCTATGCAATTTGAAGCATCTGGTGGCCACCGCGTGAGTGACCTGGGCGCACTGTGGGGGCAGTCAACCGAGCCGACCCGCACCCGCCAGCCGCACGACGTAGCCCAACCCGACGCCGCAGACGCCAACGCCTGGCCTGCGGTCACCGCTTCTTCAGTCCACACCGAAAGCGGTGCAGCCGCGCTGCCCGCCGTGTGGCCGCTGGGCCGAGCGCTGGCGCAACTGATGGGCATCTACATCCTGGCCGAAAACGCGCAGGGCCTGGTGATTGTCGATATGCACGCTGCGCACGAACGCATCGTCTATGAGCGCCTGAAAGCTCAATGGGTTGGCGTGCAGGCCAGCACCGCCACGGCACGGGCTGCCTCCTTGCCGAGCCAGCCGCTGCTGATTCCGGCCACGTTTGCCGCCACCCCGACCGAGGTCGCCACCGCTGAGGCGCACTGCGCCACGCTGGCCGAGCTGGGCCTGGAGATCACCCCGTTTTCGGCCAAAACGCTGGCCGTTCGCGCCGTGCCAACGGCGCTGATCCAGGGTGACGCGGTTGAACTGGCGCGCAGCGTACTGGCCGAGCTGGCCCAGCATGAGGCCAGCAGCGTCATCGCGCGCGCCCACAACGAGCTGCTGGGCACCATGGCGTGCCACGGCGCGGTGCGCGCCAACCGCCACCTGACGCTGGAAGAAATGAACGCGCTGCTGCGCCAGATGGAGGCCACCGAGCGCAGCGACCAGTGCAACCACGGCCGCCCCACCTGGCGCCAGCTCAGCCTGCGTGAGCTCGACGCCCTGTTTCTGCGCGGGCGCTGACTGGGTCACTGGCGCGGGGATGACTATTTGACTTTGGCCAAGTCCATGGCTTTTGCGTAATGCGCCTGTAACGCCTTGATTTCGATATCTTCGGGGCTGTTCTGAACCAGTTGGTCCAAATGAAATTTAAGTTTTTCAAATTCTTTCAAATCGAAATAACCGGCCAACAAAAAGAGCTCGGGGCTACGTTCTGATGCCGGCACGTTTTTGCGCAAATCGGTATAGTTTTTTTCCAGCGTGACCAATTCATCCGGCGCGTGCATGGCGCGCACCCGCACCATGCCGGCGCGACCCCGGTCCAGGGACGGTGTTTTGGTCAATTGGTTGACCAAAATCAGCGGCAGGTTTTTGCGCTCAACTTGTGGATTGCCTTGAATCAACTGGCTAAAAGCGCTGCCCAAGCGCAGCACGCCCGCGCCTTGCCAGGTTTCCTGGGCACCCTTTTCGAAAAATACAATTTGCAGCCGGGTATTGGCTTTCAGGGTTAATTTGTCGTTTTCACGCAGTTTGACGAAAGCTTTGATGTCGCGCGCCGGTTCAATCCCTTCTTGCAACTGAACCGAGCCAGTCAGGGCCGTCACGATACCCACATCAGCAGCCAAAGCCGCCATGGAAAAGAACAACCCGAAACCATAGCCCAGCAATAGTTTCAACATACTATCCTCCAGTTTGAATACCCAATATCTCATACACCCAGACCGCAGCCGCCCGGCCCTTGACTTGCACCTGCTCACTGCGCCCGGTCAGCAACAAGCCGCCAGCGGCAGCACGGGTGGCCTCGGTTGCCAGAATGGCACAGCCCAATTCTTTGGTTTTACCTTCAATACGCGATGCCAGATTGACGGTGTCGCCAATGGCGGTGAATTCCATTCGCGCCGCAGAACCAATATTGCCAATCACCACCTCTCCGCTGTGCAGGCCAATGCCAACGGCAAAGGCGGGCAGGTTGCGATCCGGGAAGCGCTGCGCCATCCAAACGCCGAATTGTTCGGCAACGCGATGCAAACCCAACGCCGCTCGCGCCGCCCGAACGGCATGATCGGCCATCGGCAAAGGTGAGCCAAACTCGACCATGATGGCGTCCCCGATGAATTTGTCAATACTGCCGCCCTCCTGCATCATGACGGTACAAGCCCTTTCAAAATAAGTGTTCAGCATCTCGACCACCTCTTTGGCCGAAAGCAACTCACTGATGGTGGTGAAATTACGGATATCCGCAAACAACACTGTCATGGTTTGTGACACGCCCCCCAATTGCGGTCGCAGCCCTGACTGAAGTAACGCTTCAACCACCTGTTTGGAAACGTAGCGACCAAACATTTGCCGCATCCGCTGACGCTCTTGCTCTTCGCCGCTCAAGCGCCAGGCTGAAACACTCAGCAAAACCCACAAGCTGCCCGAGCCCGCCGCAGCCACTGGCAGCAGGATGCCGGATTCAAAGGCCAAGAAACCGAACCAGATCGTCAGCAAACAGCCCACCAGCCACAACAAAGAGGCCAGCCAGGGTGAAACAAACCCAAAAACCAGCGCCGACCCGATGCCAACCAATGCCAGCAAACCCCAGCGCATCGGTTCACTCAGCGCTAGCAGCCGGTCGCCACTGAGCAAGGCTTCCACTACATTGGCATGAATTTCAACGCCCGACATCAAGCGACCGCGACTGCCGAACAAACTGGTGGCGTAAGGGGTTTGATGATCGTCTCCCAAACCCGCTCCAGCACCGATCAAAACCACCTTGTCCTGCAACAGGGCCCGGTTGGCCGCCGACAAACCCGCTTCACCGAGGACCTCGCGCAAAGAAATTTTGGCAATCGTGTCGGGCGGCCCGAAAAACGGAATCAGCATCGCTGGCTGTGCGCGCTCGATCCGGCGCGAAGCCAAAGTCCATGACCCGGCGTGCGGGTCAGCACCACTGGCGTGCAGCGCCAGCAGGGCCGGAAACCCGATCTCGGGAATCCCATCGACGCGGTCTGGCTGCGCCTTGCTGGCATGAGGCGTGATCAGAAACTGTCGCACCACACCATCTTCTGAATAAGGAAAGTCGGCAATGCCAATAAACCGCGTCATGTCAAAGTCTGGCAGTGCCAATAAATAGTCAGGGCTTGGCAGCAAATAATCATTGCCCGACTGGGCATTGCCGGGTTTGGAACCAACCAGCACCAATTGGCCGGAGTTGAGCTGTGCTCTGAAAGCCTGGTCATAAACACGCGCCGCATTCTGCAGGTCTGCGCCTTGCTTGGCCAACCAGCGTTCGGGGCTAATG
>JAQTSL010000192.1 GCA_028711355.1 Rhodoferax sp. | reverse complement strand
CCCATCGACCAGCAGCCGGACGGCACAGCCAGTCCGCTCGGGTGCGCGAGCGGCCCTGGTGTTGCGTGACAACGTGCGCTTGCGTCGTCGTATTGAGCGTGCTTACCTACAGGCATTGGCGGATGCACGCGACGACGTTGTGCTGGCCAACGCCTACTTTTTACCGGGTCGCAAGATGCGCCGTGCCCTGATCCTGGCAGCCCAGCGGGGTGTCCGCGTGCGCTTGCTGCTGCAAGGGCGTTACGAGTATTTCATGCAGTACCACGCCACGCGTGCGCTGTACCAACCGCTGCTGGCCGCCGGGGTCGAAATTTATGAATACACCAGCAGTTTTCTGCACGCCAAGGTGGCGGTGGTGGATCGGCGCTGGGTCACCGTGGGGTCGTCCAACATCGACCCGTTAAGCCTGCTGCTCGCGCGCGAAGCCAATGTGATGGTGCGCGACCCGGGCTTTGCCGGGCAATTGTGGGAACGGCTGGAGCGGGCGATCTGCGACCATGCGGTTGCAATCACGCTGAGCGCACAGTTGCAGCGCTCGCGCACGCAAAGGGTACTTGACCGGGTCGCGTTGCTGCTGATGCGTGTGGTGTTGCTGCTGAATGGAAAACGCTATTAAAAAACTAGCTGCCAATGCATATTCCAAATGGGCTACAGCCAAATAACACCACTATTAAAAGGCTGCTACCATTGGTCTTGAAGTAACAAGGACCCGGCCCACATCATGAAACCAGTTGAACAAGACATCGGTACACCGGTATCGGTCAAGATCCGTGAGCGCATTCAGGCCGCGCGCAAACGTTTTCACGCCAACGACAACATTGCAGAATTCATCCAGCCCGGCGAGCTCGATGCCTTGCTTGACGAAGTTGAGTCAAAAATGAAGGGGGTGTTGAGCAGCTTGGTGATCGACACCGCGCACGACCATAACACCGACGACACGGCTCGGCGCGTGGCCAAAATGTATGTCAAGGAAGTTTTTGCTGGACGATATGTCAAGGCGCCAGCTATGACAGAATTCCCAAACGCCGAGCACCTTAATGAACTGATGATCGTTGGCCCGATCACGGTGCGCAGTGCATGCAGTCACCATTTTTGCCCGATCATGGGCAAAATCTGGATTGGCGTTTTGCCCAACGAACACACCAACGTGATCGGCTTGTCCAAATACGCGCGCCTGGCCGAATGGGTGATGGGCCGCCCGCAAATCCAGGAAGAGGCGGTGGTGCAACTGGCGGACCTGATCCAGCAAAAGACCCGGCCCGACGGTCTGGCGATCGTGATGGAAGCCAGCCATTTCTGCATGAGCTGGCGTGGTGTCAAGGATGTTGACAGCAAGATGATCAATTCGGTGATGCGTGGCAGCTTCCTGAAAGACGCCAACTTGCGCCGTGAATTTTTGTCTCTTATTCCGCAGAAAGGCTAATCATGCTGGTTCGTTTGTTGTATGCCAGCCGGGCGGTGGATACCAGCCCGGACGCCATTGAATCGATCTTGCATCAGTCGCGTGATCACAACCCGCATTGCGGTGTGACCGGCGTGCTGTGCTACGGCGGCGGTATTTTTTTGCAGGAGATTGAGGGCGGCCGTATGGCCATCAGCGAGCTATACGGCCACATCCAGCGCGACCCACGCCACAAAGATGTGGTGCTGTTGCACTACGAAGAAATCTCAGAACGCCGCTTTGCCGGCTGGACCATGGGCGAGGTCAACATGACGCGCATCAACGCGTCGATTTTGCTCAAGTACGCTGAAAAGCCGGTGCTCGACCCTTACTCCGTCTCGGGCCGGGTGTCGCTGGCCTTGCTGGAGGAGCTGATGGCCACCGCTTCGATCATCGGGCGTGCCTGATTGCGTTTCTAAATCATCCGTGTCGTTGTTGCATCGCCTTGTCGTGCGGTAGCACTGCCTGCGGCTTCGCGCCTAGACACAAATGATTTGGAAACGGAATTGGACGCGGTGTCTGGCGGTTATGCCGAGACGCCAGCGCCTGACTACCGGGGTGGTGTGATCAGCGTGTCTTCAATCTTGGCAGCCAACTGCGAAATAGCCAGCGCTGCCGGGCAGCCGGGTGTTGACTGAATCAGCAATTGGCGTCGCATCACCGCCTGGCGTACCGACGTGTCGCCTGGAATATCTCCCAGGTGCACGAGGCGCACCTTGTCGTCAGATTTACCCACCACAAAACGGTCCAGCACCTGCTGCAACTGCGACGTGATGGCGCGACCGTCGCCCATACGGGCGGTCTGGTTGATCACCATGCGGATGGTGCGCCGCTTTTGCTCACCCACCAGCACCTTGATGGTGGCGTAAGCGTCGGTCAGCGATGTCGGTTCGGGTGTTGCCACGACCAGTACCTCCGAGGCCAGCGACACGGCAAACAACACTACGTCGGAAATGCCGGCGCCGGTGTCGAGCAGCACGATGTCGTAATGCGGCAGCAGCCCAGTCATGATGCGCAAAAAGTCGTCACGTACATTGGGTGTCAGGCGTGAATACTCCACCATGCCCGAGCCTGCCAACAGCACCGAAAACCCTCCAGGTGCGCGCACGATCGCTTCTTCGAGCTTGGCTTTGCCGGTAAAGACGTCGTGCAAGGTGGTCTTGGGGTAAAGGTTGAGCACCACGTCCAGATTGGCCAGGCCTAAATCGGCGTCCAGTACCAGCACCTTGTGACCCCGCTTGGCCAGCGCCGCGGCCAGGTTGGCCGAAACAAAGGTTTTGCCGACGCCACCCTTGCCGCTGGTGACGGCCAGCACCTTACCCAGCGGCTTCAGGGGCGGGGTTAGCGCGGCTGCGGCGGCTACGGGAGGGTTTTGGAGCGGTTGATTCATGTCAGTTCAGGTTGCTGGCTGCCGCACCAGAGGCTTGCGTCGAGCTGTCGTTGGCAATACTTTCGATCCAGGCCGGGTTATCCAGCGCCAGTGGACCAAACAACAAATTCTTTTCTTCGGCACTGACCGCCAGCATTTGCTGCGGTTCGATACAGACCCGGTTGCGGCCTTCAGACTTGGCCCGGTACAGTTCAATGTCGGCGCGGTCCAGCCAGAGCTCAGGCGTGGAGCGCACCCAGCGCGGTGCGTAGGCGCCACCAATGCTGATGGTGACCTTGAGCTGTTCGCCGTCGGCCATTGCAATCGACAATGCACTGACCGCTTCGCGCAGCCGCTCGGCCACCTGCTGTCCGTAGTGCCCTTGACAGCTTGGCAGGATGATGACAAATTCTTCGCCACCAAAGCGTGCCACGGTGTCCATCGGACGCACACAAGCGGTCAGCGCCTTGGCCACCGCTTGCAGCACCACGTCACCCATCGGGTGACCGTGCGAGTCGTTGACATTTTTGAAATGGTCGATATCGAGCATCAACAGCAACGCCTGCTCGCCCGAGCGCGCCACCATCTCGATTTCACGCATCAGCACATTCTGGAAATAACGGCGATTGGCCAGACCGGTCAGGGGGTCCTTCAGCGACAATTCGCCCAGTTTGTTGATGACCGATTGCAGATATGCGGTGGCGTTGTCCGACGGGTCCGGCAGGGTTTGTCCGCTGTGAATCAGCAAAGCGCGTGCGTCGTCAAGTCCGAGCTCGCGCAAATCAATCAGAAAAGATGCAGACACAGAAGTCAAAGCAAAGCCTTATTCGATGGTGCAAGTCTAACAGTACAGGAAGGGCACTACGGTGCCAGCCAGGCCGAATTTTGCTGCTATTGTGGTGTCTGTTGGTGCCGCCAATAGCGACTGGTTCCCAGCTCTTTTCTGCGCGCCCGACTGCGGTACCCGACGGCGACACGCTTTGGGTGCAACCCGAAGCGGGTGGCAGCACACGCAAGCTGCGCTTACAGGGGATTGATGCGCCCGAGATTTGTCAAGAAGGTGGGGTTGCCGCACGCGACGCATTGCGCACGCTGGTGCTTGGCAAGCAATTGCAAGTGCGGGTCAATCGTCAGGACGATTATGGCCGTGCGCTGGTCCAAATCTCGGCTGATGGGCACGACGTGGGAGAGGCGATGGTGCGCCTGGGCCAGGCCTGGTCGTATCGCTGGCGGCGCAGCCGGGGACCGTATGCGCAACAGGAAACACAGGCACGGTTGGCACGCAGAGGTTTGTTTGCCCGCCCGGCCCCTGAGCTGCCGCGCGATTTTCGCCAGCGCCGCGGCAGTTGCTACGAGCGCGACATGGATGGCGAGTTACGCCCACGTTAACGTGAAAGAACAGGTTGTCATACCGGGCCACGACCCGGTATCCAGTGAATCCGGACTGCACTGGATACCGGGTCGGGGCCCGTTTGTGACCGCCATCTTTCATACTTCGGGGTGGCGAATGACAGTTAATGAGCGCCACAGACCGGGCAAGTCGGGTTGCGTTGCAAGCGCACTTCGGTGAACGCCATGGCGCGACCGTCGATCATTAACAGGCGCCCAATCAGCGGTTCACCCGCGCCGCTGATGAGTTTGAGCGCCTCGGCTGCCTGGATCGAGCCAACGATACCCACCAGCGGCGCAAATACACCCATCGTGGCGCAGCGCGTTTCTTCCAGCTCGGCCTGCGGCGGAAAAATACAGGCGTAGCAGGGTGAAGTGTCGTCGCGGCCGTCATAGACGCAAACCTGACCGTCAAAGCGGATCGCCGCCCCCGACACCAGTGGCTTGCGGTGCGCCACGCAGGCCGTGTTGACGGCGTGGCGGGTGACAAAGTTGTCGCAGCAGTCCAGTACCACGTCGGCCTGCGCTACCAAGGTGTCGAGCCGGGCAGCGTCGGCGCGTTCGGCGATTGCGTGGACTTCAACGCCCGGATTCAATTGCGCCACCGCCGTCCGGATTGACGTCACCTTGAGGCTGCCCACGCGCTGCTGTGTGTGCGCGATCTGGCGTTGCAGGTTGGTCAGGTCAACGTGGTCGTTGTCCACCACAGTCAGGCGCCCGACACCTGCCGAGCCCAGATACAACGCTACCGGCGAGCCCAGCCCACCGGCGCCGATGATCAGTGCGTGCGCGTCGGTGATGCGCTGCTGACCCTCGACGCCGATTTCGTTGAGCAGGATGTGGCGCGAGTAACGCAGCAGGTCGGCGTCATTCATGGCAATCGGCTAGCTGTTAGCTAGTTTTCTTTTTTCTCTTCGCTGCGTTCCACCTGGGTTTTGCTCACCAATACGGGAAAGCCCTTGAGTTGCAGTAACGCCTGCTGCAACTGGAAGTCTTTTTCTGAGCCGTAAGTGGGTAGTTGTCGTTCGGCCGCCGGCTTTTTCATCTCGTCTTCGAGTCTCTTGCGTGCTTCTTCGCGTGCTTTTTCGCGGGTGGCGTCTTTTACTTCGGCACCTTGACCGCTGGCCAGGTGTTTTCCCAGGTCGGCTTCGCGTGTGCGCAGTGCGGCAAACAGGTTGCCTTCTTCGGTTTCATCGATCATTACGTCGGGCACGATGCCTTTGGCCTGGATCGAGCGGCCGCTTGGGGTGTAGTAGCGGCTGGTAGTCAGTTTGAGCGCGGCAGTGGGGCAGTTGTCCATGCGGAACGCCGGGTCCAGACAGACCGCCGTCTGCACCGAGCCCTTGCCAAAGGTCTGGCTGCCCAGCAATTTGGCGCGCTGGTGATCTTGCAAGGCACCCGCAACAATCTCGCTGGCTGAGGCCGAGCCTTCGTTGACGAGCACCACCAACGGGATTTTCTTGAGCGCGCCCAGTGTCACCTGTTCCAACCGCTTGAGCGGGTCGCTGCCGTGGCGCGCGTAGTAGCGCGGTGACGCTTTGTAGGTAAATTTGCTTTCGGCCAGTTGACCATTGGCTGATACCACCGTCACGTTGTCCGGCAGAAACGCGGCCGAGATCGCCACCGCTGCGTCCAGATAACCACCCGGGTCGTTGCGCAAGTCCAGCACCAGCCCTTTGAGCTTGGGCTCCTGCTTGTACAGGTCTTCCACCTTGCGCGCAAAGTCGGCCACGGTTCGTTCCTGAAACTGGCTGATACGGACCCAGCCATAGCCGGGCTCTACCAAGCGGGTCTTGACGCTCTGGGTCTTGATCACCTCACGCACAATCGTCACGCTGAAAGTGCGGGTCTCTTCCTTGCGAAAGATGCCCAACACCACTTTGGTGTCGGGCTCGCCGCGCATGCGCTTGACACCCTCGTTGAGCGTCATGCCCTTGACCGGCGTGTCGTCGATCTTGACGATCAAATCGCCCGGCTTCAGACCGGCGCGAAACGCGGGTGAGTCCTCAATCGGTGACACTACCTTGATCAATCCATCTTCTTGCGAGATTTCGATGCCGACGCCGACAAATTTGCCGGTGGTGCCTTCGTTGAAATCCTTCAGCGTCTTCTTGTCCAGATAGACCGAATGCGGGTCCAACCCCGAGACCATGCCGGCAATGGCGTCGGTGATCAGCTTTTTCTCATCGACCGGTTCCACATAGTTGGACTTGATCATGCTGAAAACGGCTGCCAGTTGCTGTAGCTCTTCCAGCGGTAGCGGCGCCAGTGTGCCGCGTGCCACGGTTTGCAACGACACGCTGGCCAGCGCGCCGGCCAGCACCCCGACCGAGAGCAAGCCGGCAATCTTCAATTTTTGACCCATGTTGTTTCCAGTGCTGGTAATAGCGATGCAGAGCGGTTGGGTTGGAGCCTATGCCGTGCCACAGGTTCCGGTAGCAGCAACAAAATTTCAGTGTTTGCCCTGTGCAGCAACGGCTGCTGCGGCTTTGGCAGCCGCCTCGGCGTCGCCCAGATAGTAATGGCGAATCGGTTTGAGCGCGTCGTCGAGCTCATAAACCAGCGGGATACCGTTAGGGATATTCAGCCCGACGATGTCGGCGTCCGAGACGCCGTCCAGGTACTTGACCAGCGCACGGATGGAATTGCCGTGCGCTGCCACGACTACCCGTTGGCCTAGTTTGATAGCCGGCGCCAGTACCTCGTTCCAGAACGGCATGACGCGCGCGACGGTGTCTTGCAGGCACTCGGTCAGCGGAACCTGCTCAGGCTGGAGTTGCGCGTAACGCACGTCGGCGCGTTCACAGCGCGGGTCATTCGCTG
>JAQTSL010000191.1 GCA_028711355.1 Rhodoferax sp. | reverse complement strand
GTATCAAGCGCTTGCAGGCACTCGGGCACGAGGTCGAGGTCGATGCCAACGCGCTGAGCAGCTTTCAGCGTTTTGCCGGCGACGACGCGACCCGCCTGGCCGCTATCCACCGCGCTGCCGCCAGCGGTGCCGACGTGGCAATGATCTCGCGCGGCGGCTATGGCCTAACCCGGTTGCTGCCTGATATTCATTACAAAAAAGTAGCGCGCGCCGTCGAGCGCGGTATGGTTTTTGTTGGCATCAGCGACTTCACCGCGTTGCAAAGCGCGCTACTGGCCAAAACCGGCGCCATCACCTGGGCTGGGCCCGCATTGTGTGAAGGCTTTGGCGTGGGTGGAGCAGGCGCCGACACCGCCGAGCCAGACGACATCATGCAGGCGTGTTTTGAAGATTTGCTGAGCGGGCAGGGCGAGGGCACCGGCTGGCGTGCGCCGCTCGCTACTGAATATTTGCGGACCCCCCTGCACGGTGCAACCTTATGGGGTGGTAATCTGACGGTACTGACGTCCTTGCTGGGCACGCGGTATTTTCCGGACATCCGCAATGGTGTGCTGTTTCTAGAAGACGTTGGAGAACACCCATACCGGGTCGAGCGGATGCTGACGCAACTGCTGCACAGTGGCGTGCTGGGCCGCCAAAAAGCCGTGCTGCTGGGGCAATTTACCGAATTCAATCTCACCTCGCACGACCGTGGTTTCAATCTGGCGGCGGCGCTGCAGTGGCTGCGGGGGCACCTGAAAGTGCCAGTGTTGAGCAATTTGCCGTTTGGCCATGTTCCGACCAAAGTGATGCTGCCAGTCGGTGCTCAGGTTGATCTACAAATAGCCGGTCGCGACGTATTGATGCTTTGGGGACATCTCTAAAAATTAGGCCCAATTGACCTAAACTCGCACCATGAAATGCACAGGAATCTCTCAGGCATGAGCAGTCTGGCTACCGTTGTTTTTGCCGATCTTTTTGGCAGTACAGGTGTCTTTGAATCGCTTGGCAACGCTAGAGCGACCGAGGTGGTGACACGCACCACGTCGTGGTTGGCACAGCGCTGCACCGAGGGCGGCGGCAAAGTGATTAAACTGCTGGGCGACGGCGTGCTGGTGGTGTTTGACGACAGCCGCGATGCAATTGAAACCGTGCTGTTATTGCAGCGCAAGTATCAACTCTTGCTTAGCCAGACACCCACCAACGCTTATATGCCGCTGCGCATCGGGGTGGCGCGCGGTGGTGTCGAGTTTGTTGAAAACGATTGTTATGGCGACGCCGTCAATATCGCTTCGCGCTTGAGTGAACTGACCGGGGCGCACCAAATTTGGGTCAACCGGGATGCGGTTGAGGATGCCTTTCAATATCCGGACGAACGATTTCGGTCATTGGGATCGATACCGATCCGAGGCCGAGCCGAGCCGTGTATGGTGTATCAAGTGGAATGGCAGGAAGACTCAGGCACCGGCGAGCTGACAATACAAGCTGATCTGGAGCTTGGTGGTGGCGATAACGCCCGTGATGCCCTGGGCATCCAAATTTGCCTGGTATGTCTTGATCAGCAGCGCGTCTTTCACGCTTTCGACCTGCCGATCCATGTTGGGCGGTCCCGTCAGGTTGAGTTTGTGGTTGACGACGTCCGCGTGTCGCGCAAGCACGCACGCATCGACTGGCGCAACGGCAGCGTGGTGCTGGTCGATGTCAGTTCCTACGGCAGTTGGGTGCGTTTTGCTGGGGGTGGCCCCGATTTGTTGCTGCGCCGGGAAGAATGTGTCTTGCATGGTCAAGGCGAGATCGCGCTGGGGGCAGCACTGAACGATCCGAGTGCGCCGTTGATTCATTTTTCTGTGCAGTGATCGGCTTGACAGGGGTTCTGTCATTGATTCTTGATGGAATACCTTTAACTTAACATAATGCACATCGTATCTACTTAAAAACAGGCGTCAACAATCGTCACCAAGTTCCTTTGGGTTGGCGTCCCCGGACAAAAGCAGCAAGGATGTCAGCCGAATCAGCCCGGTCGCCGCGTTTGGCAAAGTCCAGCGCACTCAGGCCCAGTATGTTTTTCAGCGTTGGGTCGGCACCGGCTTCGAGCAGCAGTTTCACCGCCGAGGCACTGCCATACTGTGCTGCCATCATCAGTGGCGTGGTGCCGTTGGGAGACGCCGCGTCAATGTAGGCGTTGTGCTCCAGCAGCAACTGCATCACGTCCAAGTGAGCGTTGGTGGCCGCGTAATGCAACGGCGCCCAGCCGGGTTTGTTGACGTCGCCGTCGTGCTCGATCAGCGTTTGGCACAACGCTAGTTGGCCGACCAGCGCGGCCAGCATCAGAGGGCTTTCGTCCGCCTTGGTGCGAGTTTCCACCGCAGTCTTGGGCCAGACAGCCAGCACACCGGCGGCCTTGTAAGCTTTCGCTTTCAGGGCGATCAACAACCCATGCTGACCGTCTGGGTTGGGCGTATTGGGATCGAACCCGCGTTGCAGCAACTGCTGAACCTGTTGGGCATCGTCCTGCTGCAGGGCCGCAAAGAAATCATCGTAAGAACCAGCGTAAATGTAACAATTTCCATTAAAAACAATAAGATAAAAAATAATCTTAAAGTAATGCTTTAATTTCATTTTGTACCCTCCCGGGGTCCGCCAACAGCCCGAAACAAGGTTTCAAAGTTGGCACTGGTACGCTGTGCGATGGTTTCAATCGGCAGTGCGTGCAAAACCGCCAACTGCTGCGCAACCAATGGCACGTAAGCGGGCGTGTTGGTTTTACCACGATACGGCATCGGCGCCAGGTACGGGCTGTCGGTTTCGATCAGCACCCGGTCCAGCGGCACCTTCTGCGCCACGTCGCGCATCGCCTGTGCGCTCTTGAACGTCATAATGCCTGAAAAGGAGATGTAAAAACCGGCGTCCAACGCCGTACGAGCGACCTGCCAGTCTTCGGAAAAACAATGAAAAACACCGCCAGCGCTGCCGCTGGAACCGTCTTCGCCCTCTTGCTGTAGCACCTGCAAGGTATCTGCCGCAGCGTTACGGGTGTGGATGACCAGCGGTTTGCCCAGTTGCCGCGCAGCGCGGATATGCACGCGAAAACGCTCACGCTGCCAGGCCATGTCGGCCACACTGCGCCCGTTGAGCCGGTAGTAATCGAGCCCGGTTTCGCCGATGCCGACCACCCGTGGCAGGCTGCCAATGCGCAGCAGGTCTTGCAAAGCGGGTTCTTGCACGCCTTCGCTTTCTGGATGGACGCCGACCGTGGCCCACAGATTGCTGTGCGTCAATGCCAGTTGATGGACCTCGGGAAATTCTTCCAGTGTGGTACTGATGCACAGGGCTCGCCCAACCCGCGCCTGCGCCATCGCCGCCAAAATGGCGTCCATGTTGGGCGCCAGCGCGGGATCATTCAGGTGGCAATGCGAGTCAACAAACATGAGGGGATGGTTTTGAGTTTAAGGCGATTTGCGCCTGGCTAACCAGCGCTTCCTGTAGCAGCCCGGCATTCAACGGATGCTCGACGTTGCGTCGGATGTCGCGCAGGCTGCTGGCCCACGCGGTCAGGCTGCCCCAGGAGCCTTTGCCGGCCAGATCGGCCGCGTCAAAAAAGCGCGGCGCTGCGCCGGCCTTGAGCGCCAGCAGGTCGTGACAGAGCTTTTGCAGCGCGTCAACGGTCTGCGCCGAAGTCCAGTCTTTAAAGACACCGGCGTCACCGCGTTGCACCGCTTTCGGGATCAGCCGCCACAGATCAGAAATCGGCGCCATTTGCAACGCATCAACTGGGCGCCCCCCTGCCGCGCGCAGCAACACAGGCGCCTGCGCCAGGGGCACGCCCTGCTGCTGCATCCACTGTAGTGCCGCGTCCGGCTCGGGCCAGAGCAGGGTATGGCGCAGGCAACGGCTACGAATGGTCGGCAACAACTGGTGTTCAGCTTCGGTGGTCAGCACAAACTTGACGTCGCCCGGCGGCTCTTCCAGCGTTTTGAGCAGCGCGTTGGCGGTATAGACGTTCATGCGCTCGGCTGGAAACACCAGCACCGCCTTGCCACGGCCACGGCCGCTGGTGCGCTGCGCAAATTCCACCGCGTCGCGCATCGCGTCAACGCGGATTTCCTGGCTGATCTTGCGCTTTTTGCCGTCGATTTCGGTTTGCGCTTTTTCGCTAAGCGGCCAGCCCAGCGCTTGCAGTACCGCCTCTGGCATCAGCACGCACAGGTCGGCGTGCGTGCGCACGTCAATCGCGTGACAACTGGCGCAGTGACCACAGGCACCTTGCGCTGTCGGCTGTTCGCACAACCAGGCGCTGACCAGTGCCAACGCCAGCTCGTACTGCCCCAAACCCGACGGACCGGCCAGCAGCCAGGCGTGGCCACGCTGCGCCAGCAGGCTTTGCAACTGCTGGTCAATCCAGGGCGCCCGACCCGCAACAGGCGCACCCGCATCCCTTGACGTGAAAGAACCGGTTGTCATACCGGCCCCGGATCGGCTCCGGGGTTGCAGCACCCGTTATCGCATGAATCTGAAGCCATGGATTGCGGATCGGGGTCCGCAATGACGGTCATCTTTGACGTGAATTTAGGTTCAAGCCAGCCTCGTTGTATAAATGCCCGCAGCACGTCTTGCCAGACCGCTTCGCGTGGCTGGTCGGCGGCAATGCGGGCAAAGCGCTTGGGGTCAGCTTGCAGGCGCTGCAAGTAACCGTCGCTGACACGCTGAAAAAAAGCCGCTGGTTGGGCTTCAAATTTATCGGGCACGCGGGCGCCCGCGAGTCGTTGCGCGGCGATTTCGGGCGCCAGATCAAACCACACGGTCAAATCGGGTTGTCGGACAAAATCACCCGCTGTCCCCTTTACCGTCTGCACCAGGCGCTCCAGATAACAGAGCGTTGCAAGGTCAAAACCGCGTCCGCTGCCTTGATAGGCAAAGGTGGCGTCGGTGAAGCGGTCACACAGCAGCACCTCGCCGCGCTTGAGCGCCGGTTCAATCACCTGCTGCAAATGGTCGCGCCGCGCGGCAAACACCAGCAAGGCTTCGGTCATCGGGTCCATCGGGTCACCCAAAATCATGGCGCGCAACCGTTCTGCCAACGCTGTTCCGCCGGGCTCACGGGTCGAAGTCACCGCCTTGCCCTGCGCGGCAAAAGCCCGCGCCAGGGCGTCGATGTGGGTCGATTTGCCGGCGCCGTCGATGCCTTCAAAGCTGATAAAAAGTCCCTTGTTCGTCATGCTAGCTAGCTCATTGCCTACGTTGAAACTGGTTGACCGCCCGATTGTGCGCGTCCAGCGTTTCGCTGAACTGGCTGCTGCCGTCGCCGCGCGCCACAAAGTACAGTGCCCGACTGTTGGCCGGCTGCGCCGCCGCCAGCAGCGATGCTTTGCCCGGCATGGCAATCGGCGTCGGCGGCAGACCAGCGCGGGTGTAGCTGTTCCACGGCGTGTCGGCCAACAGGTCGCGCCGACGCAGGTTACCGTCAAATTGGTCGCCCAGACCGTAAATCACCGTCGGGTCGGTTTGCAGCAGCATCCCCAGGCGCAATCGGTTGGTAAATACTGCGGCAATCAGCGGCCGATCACTGACGCGACCGGTTTCCTTTTCAACGATGCTGGCCAACGTCAGCAACTGGTCTGGCGTTTTCAGCAGCGAGTTGGCGGCGCGCTGTTGCCAGGCGAACGCCAACTGATGATCCATCGCGCGTAGCGCACGGGCCAGCAACGCCAGCTCACTGCTGCCCTTGGCGTAGGAATAGGTGTCGGGGTAAAACCGCCCCTCCGGGTGCAGCCCGGGTCGGCCCAGTTGCTGCATGATCAAATCAGGCGCCAGACCTTGCGTATCATGCGCAAGCAGCTCTTCTTTTTGCAATATTTGGCGAAACTGCTTGAAGCTCAGCCCCTCGACCAGCGTCACGGCACGCAGCGCCTCGTCACCACGCACCAGCATTGCCAGCAAGCTGTGTGGCGTGACAACACCTTCCAACTCATAACTGCCGGCCTTGATTTGGCGTGCCTGACCCGACAGCCGAAACCACCAGTACAGCAGTTGGGGCGACGTCTGCACGCCCGCCTCTACCGCTAGCTTTGCAACACCTTTTGCCGTTGTGCCAGGCTCGATTGCCAAATCGATCACGCGCCCGCCCAATGGCAGCGGCTGCGCGGTCCACCACCAACTGGCCCCCCCCAGCGCCAACGTCACCATCAGCATCCACAAAAAAAACCGTCGCAGCACCTGGTTGCCTTCTAAAAAAATAAGCGCCAGATCATAATCGCCACCATGCAACAACTTCACAATGGCGTGGCCCGACTGACACATTTAGGGCTGATCCGTGCGCAGGGTGACGACGCCGCCAAATTTCTGCACAACCAATTCACCAATGACTTTTCCCTGCTCGGTCTGTCCGAGGCCCGGCTGGCCGGGTATTGCAACGCCAAGGGGCGGCTACTGGCCAGTTTTATCGGTTTCAAGCGCAGCCAGACTGACCTTTTGCTAGTCTGCAGCCAGGACATTCTGGCCGCCACCCTCAAGCGCTTGCAGATGTTTGTGATGCGCGCCAAAGTGGTATTGAGCGACGCCAGTGCTGCGTTTGACCTGTACGGTTTGACCGGTTCTGGCCTGCAAACCGCTCTTGAATCAAGAGCTCCAAGCGCTTTACCAGTATGGTCAAAGACCGATTTTGATGATGTGTCGGTGATCACGCTTTACCGCGCCGACGGCGTGCCACGCGCGCTCTGGCTGGCACCAGCACAAAGCCACCCCCCGGCCGCTGAGCCCCTGGCCGCCGGTCAATGGGGCTGGGGCGAGGTGCGCAGTGGCGTTGCCTGCGTGACACAACCGATTGTTGACGCGTTTGTGCCGCAAATGCTCAATTACGAATCGGTCGGTGGCGTCAATTTCAAAAAAGGCTGCTACCCCGGCCAAGAGGTGGTGGCGCGCAGCCAGTTTCGCGGCACCCTCAAGCGGCGTGGCTACCTGGCGCACGCCGATGTTTCCATGCAGGCCGGTGACGCGGTATTTTTGCCAGCGCAAGATGAGCAACCGTGCGGCACGGTTGCGCAGGCTGCGGCCGCACCCGCTGGCGGCTTTGACGCGAT
>JAQTSL010000190.1 GCA_028711355.1 Rhodoferax sp. | reverse complement strand
CTGCATGATGGCGTCCAGCCCATGGCCCTTGACGCCGGGCGTCAGCAGGCGCGACAGGCGCACCGTGCACAGCGTTTTGCTGCGCAGTGTGACGTCGATGCGGGCCAATTCATGCAGCAAAAAGCCGTGGTCAAAACGCACGTTGTGCGCCACCAGCACGGCACCGTCCAACAGTTTGAGCAATTGCCCGGCGACTTCATCAAACGTGGGTGCGTCAGCCACCATGGCGTTGCTGATGCCGGTGAGCCGCTCAATAAAGCCAGAGATTGGCACGCCGGGGTTGACCAGCGTGCTCCAGCGCGCCACTTCTAAGCCGTGCTCAAAGCGTACCGCCGCGATCTCGGTGATGCGGTCACGCAGCGCGTTGCCGCCGGTGGTTTCCAGATCAAGCAAGACGTAGCAGGGCAGCATACTGTTATAAAAAAAGGAGCTAGATACGCAAGATTAATAAGCGCTAGAGGTCTAAAACGCTAACAAAACATCAACGCCAACCAGGCCGGGTCGTCGAGCACGCTGGTGACAAAAAAGATGCCTGCGCGGTAAAACCACCACTGCACCGTCTGTGCCAACTCAGGCGACATCAAAGACATGAACGCTGAAATGCCCGGCGCGCCGATCGGCAAAAAATCGTTTCAGGGTTTCACCCACGGTTTTGAAGGCGATCTCATCCCACGGAATGTCGGCCTCGGCAAACAGCCGAGCCTGTAGCGTTTCAAAGCCGGGGTTGAACTGATCGCTGAGCAGCGTAGCGCGGTAAAAAAGGTGCACCTGGCCAACGCGGGGCACGTTGACGAGCGAAAAAAATTGCCCCATCTCAAACTGCGCGCCAGCTTCTTCCAGCGTTTCGCGCGCGGCCCCTTCGGCCACGGTCTCGTCGAGCTCCATGAAGCCCGCCGGCAGCGTCCATTTGCCCAGGCGTGGCTCAATGGCGCGCTGGCACAGCAACACCTGGTCGCCCCACACCGGAATGGTGCCCACTACGTTGAGCGGGTTCTCGTAGTGGATGGTGTGGCACGCCGGGCAGACCGCACGCTGGTGTGTATCGCCGTCGTCGGGCACGCGGTATTGCACGGCGGCACCACAGTTTTTGCAATGCTGAATGGCGGGTCGGCGCATACGCGTTGGGCCTGATGCGCTATTGAACCTGTAGCGCAATCGGGGTCAAACCGCTGATGCTGCCTTCGAGCGTGTCGCCGCTGGCGACCGCGGCCACACCGGCGGGTGTGCCGGTGTAGATCAGGTCGCCGGGTTGCAGTGTCCACGCGTTGGAGAGCTGCGCAATGGTCTCGGCCACGTTCCAGATCAACTGGCTGATCTGGCTTTGCTGGCGCAGCTTGCCGTTGACCATGAGGCTGATCTCAGCGTGCATCAGGTCGGGCACCGCTGCGGCTGGGCTGATCGGGCCAATCGGTGCGGAGTGGTCAAAGCCCTTGCCGATGCACCAGGGGCGGCCCTGCTGTTTCATCTCATTTTGCAGGTCGCGCCGGGTCATGTCCAGACCCACAGCGTAGCCAAACACGTAACTCAGTGCCTGCTCGACCGGGATCGCTTGGCCGTCGCTGGTACCTTCGCCGATGGCTACTACCAGTTCAATCTCGTGGTGCAGGTTGTGCGTCAGACTGGGGTAGGGCAGGGCCACCGTCAGCCCGGCATCGACCACCAGCACGGCGTCGGCCGGCTTCATGAAGAAGAACGGTGGCTCGCGGCCGCTGTGGCCCATCTCTTGCGCGTGCTCGGCGTAATTACGGCCAACACAATAAATGCGGTGTACTGGAAAGCACTCGGATCGACCAACCACCGGGACGGCGACGGTGGGGGTGGGGTTGAAAACGTAGGCGGTCATGATGTGCAGAGTCCTGTTCAGGTAATTGGTTGGTGGGGTGGCGACTTGGGGGCAAGCTGTTTCAGACCGACTTGGCGACCAGCTCAAAGTGCTGCACCACCGGCGCACTGGCAAAAAACGGGCCGACGATGGCACGCCACTGCGGGAACGCCGGCGACTGTCGAAAACCCACCGTGTCGTGTTCCAGCGTGGTCCAGAACACTTGCAGGATGTAGCGGTTGGGGGCTTCGATGCAACGGTTGAGCTTGAAACCTTCAAAGCCTTGGGTCTGGGTCAGGACCGTGGTCAGGCCGCGCTGGACGGCGGCTTCAAAAGCGGCGTTTTGGCCGGGCAGGATGGCAAAGTCGGCGAGTTCAAGAATCATCGGGGTTCCTTGGCAGGGATGCCCTCATTCTAGGGGCTGGGACGATCGAGCCGCGTCGGCTTGTAGGGCCACTTGTGCAAATCGGTTCAACTTTCGTTTGACACAAAACTCAATTGACGCTGGCTCACAAAACGGCGTTCATCACCGCTGACCGGATCATAAAAAGTCAGCTCGCGCGCCAGCAGTTGCAGTGGATGCGCGTAGTCGATTTGTCCTTCGGGTGTCAGCGTCGGGTACAGGCCGTCGTGCAGGATCGGCAGACCTAAGCCCAACATATGCACGCGCAGTTGATGGCGCTGGCCGGTGACGGGCTTGAGCGCGTACAGCGCCAGCTCACCGCGCACCCGTAGCACGTCGATCTGGGTGACGGCGTTGGGCGCGCCCGGTACCTCGTGCTGTAGCATGAAGTGGCCGGCTTCCTGGATGCGGCTGGCGCGGGTCAGCGGAAACGTCAGGTCGGCGCGCCAGGGCGCAATCGCGTGATAAGTCTTTTGCACCTGGTGCGTGCGAAACAACGTGGCGTAGGCGGCGCGTGTGCTCGGCTGTTTGGAAAACAGCACCAGTCCGGCGGTGTCGCGGTCGATGCGGTGGATCGGCACCAAGTCGTCCAGCCCCAACTGGCGCTTCAGACGCACCAGCACGGTCTCGGCCAGGTAGCCGCCGGACGGCACCACCGGCAAAAAGTGCGGCTTATCGACCACCAGCAAGTGCTGGTCCTGGTACAGCACCGCCTCGTCAAACGGAATGCGTGGTTCGTTCGGCACGTCGCGGTAGTAATACAGGCGGGTGTGGGCGGGGCCGGGTGCTTGACATGCTTGCGCAGGCGTGATGGCTTGGCCGACCTCATCGATCACATCGCCATGGGCGAATCGCTCCAGCCAGGTCTGGCGGCTCACATTGGCAAAGCGCTCTGCCAAAAAATCCATCAGGGTCGGCCATGGTCCAGCGGGCAGGGCGACGCAACTGGCGCCGACCCCGTTGCGGCTGGGGGGGCGTTGGCGCAAGTGCCCAGATGTCATCCCGGACTCGATCCGGGAGCCATGCACCGTTTTCCTGGATTGCGGGTCATAGCCGGCAATGACAGCCTTTTGGGGAGCGGCTCTTCATCCATGGGATCAGACCCGTTCAAACACCAAATCCCAGACGCCGTGGCCAAGCTTGAGACCACGATTTTCAAATTTGGTGAGTGGGCGGTAGTGCGGTTTGGGCGCGTAGCCGTGCAGATTCGGGTGGGCCGGCAGGGCGGAGTTTTTCAGCAGCGGCTCGGCGCTGAGCACCTCCAGCATTTGTTCGGCGTAGGCCTGCCAGTCGGTGGCGCAGTGCAGATAGCCACCCACTTTCAGCCGTGCCGCCAGTTTGACCACCAGTGGCGGCTGAATCAGGCGGCGCTTGTTGTGGCGTGCCTTGTGCCACGGGTCGGGGAAAAAGATGTGCACGCCGTCCAGACTTTGCTCGGGCAGCATCTGGTCGATGACTTCGACCGCGTCGTGCGCGCAGATACGGATGTTGGTCAGGCCTTGTTCGCTGATGCGTTTGAGCAGCGCACCGACGCCCGGGTCATGCACCTCGCAGCACAAAAAATGAGTGTCTGGCAGCAGTGCGGCAATGTGCGCCGTGGCCTCACCCATGCCAAAGCCAATTTCCAGAATCAGCCGATGGTATTGATCATTTAGGCCTCTAGGGCTTTTACCATCTGCGTAGGCAGCTTCCAGATCAAGAGCGCTTTGGGTGTAGGGCAGGAGAAACTGGGGGCCGATTTCGTGCAACGCCTTGGTCTGACCAGCGGTGGTGCGCCCGGTTCGCTTGACAAAGCTTCTGATCGGGCGGCGCGCGGTTGCCAAAGGGGCTGAGGTGGAGTCGTTCATGCGTCGGCCTGAAAAAGTGGCCGGATTGTAGGCAGGTGCCACCAACTGGGTTGGTCTGCCCAGCGCCGGGCATGGGCAGGCGTTAGCCTTTAGCCTATATTGGACTGGTAAGCCCCAACGCCGTAGCCAAATGCGCCAGCGCGCGAGCTGGTGTAAGCCGAGGTGGCTTGCGCGGCTGACTGCAAGGCCGATTGCTGGGCTTGCAGCGTGCTGGCGTGGCGTTTGAGCAGATCAAGTGAATCCGTCACGTCGCCGCGGGCAGTCAGCTCAGTCGAGGCCATTTGATCGATCCTTTGCCCGAGATTGACCAGCGCCGCCTGCACCCTGGTTGCATCCAGCGCCACGGCATGGCCTAATTTCTCGGCATTGACCGTCAAGGTATGGTTGCTTGGGTTGCGCTCGATCACCTTAAAAACATCACTCGTTTGCATGGTTTGCCTGAGGTCACGGGCCACCCGCCTGGCGCTTTCAGCGGCACCGCTGGCACCTGGCAAAAGCGCCGTCGTATCGGCTCGGCTAATCGCTGTGTTGACGGCAGTCACCAGATCGGTCAGGCTTGACTGGTGCTTGGTCGGCGTCGAAGTGGCGCCCAAGTCGGCCAGTGCGCGGGCGCTGAGTTGCACTTGCGAGACACTGGATTTGAGCTGACCAAAAGCCGACAGTTGCGCCATGTTGGCGTTGACTTCGGTTTGAACGCGCTGATCGGCTCGTTGCACGGCTTGGGCCATTGGGCTTAGTGTGGCCGCTGCTTGTGCCACGCTGTTGGACTGGCCTTTGCCGCCAAAGGTGCTGAAATTGAGCAGGCTTGAGATATTCATGCCCTGAAGATAGCGGCTTGCAGGCCCGGGCATGACCAGAAAATACAGCCCAAAAACCGATCTTATTGGGTCTATTCCATTTCAAAATCGTCCGTTTCGTTGTTGCTTGGCCTTGGCGGGCGCAAAGCCGCGGGAATAAAGGGGACGTTACCCTTTTCCCCTCCAACCCGATTGTGTTGAACCGCGCCCCAACGCCCCCGTTCTTGACGGCGAACTTTTGCGACGCCAGCGCACTGGTAAAATTTTTGGCACTTTCAGGCGCTTGCCGACTCGGCTCAGTCAGCCCCAAAAGCCTTGAACCTAGATTTCTCAGTTGACCGCTTACAGGTGTCACTAACTGCATATGAACATTGGATTTTTCTGCCTTGATCGGGTTCATCATCTGGGTGACAGCGCTACGCACCCGATTGCGCCACTGGCAACGCGCCTGGGGGCGTTGCTCCTCCTCGCAGACAGTAGTCTGCTTGGTCGTCGCGCCTACCCAGACGCGCCGCTAACGGCCCACTCGGGCGCCTCCAACCAAGGAATCTAGGTTGAAGCCCCTCCACCGCGACACACCCATCATTCAGGCCCCCACTGTGACCTTGCACATCTCCCAATTCGAGGGCGGCAGCGCTCTCAGCGCCTTTCGTGTTCAGCAACTGTTGCCGCAACTTCAGGCGGTGCACGACAAGATCAGCGGCATCGCCGCGCGCTTTGTTCATCTGGTGGCCACTGATCCGGCGCCAGACGACGCGATGCAAAGCCAACTCAAGGCGCTGCTCACCTATGGCGACCCTTACACCGGGCCCGCGGATGGGGCGGTGATTGTGGTGGCGCCGCGGCTGGGCACGGTGTCGCCCTGGGCTTCCAAGGCCACCGACATTGCGCACAATTGCGGCCTGGCCATTCACCGCGTCGAGCGCGTGGTGCAGTACTGCCTGACGCTCAAAAGCGGTTTGCTGTCCAAACCGACGCTGAGTTCTGATCAACTGGCCCAGGTGGCCGATCTGCTGCATGACCGCATGACCGAAAGTGTGCTGTTTGACCGCCCCCAGGCTGACAAGCTGTTTGAAGAACTGCCCGCGGCCCCGATGGCACACGTCGATGTTTTGCAAGGTGGCCGGGCCGCGCTGCTGGCCGCCAATACCGAATTTGGCCTGGCGCTGGCGGTCGATGAAATTGACTACCTGGTCAACGCCTTCACGCAATTACAGCGCAACCCGACCGACGTCGAGCTGATGATGTTTGCCCAGGCCAACAGCGAGCATTGCCGCCACAAGATTTTCAACGCCCAGTTCAGCATCGACGGCATGGCGCAACCGCACACGCTGTTTGGCATGATCCGCCATACGCACCAAACCAATCCGCAGCATATGCTGGTGGCGTACTCGGACAACGCCTCGGTGATGGCTGGTTCCCAGGTTCAACGGTTTAGTGCGAAATCAGCCTCTGGTGCAGGTGGAATAAGTGCCGGAAGCTATCAAAAAGAAAGTGCTTTGCAGCACATTCTGATGAAGGTGGAAACCCACAACCACCCCACTGCGATCTCGCCGTTCCCTGGTGCCGCCACCGGTGCCGGGGGCGAAATTCGTGACGAAGGCGCCACCGGTCGTGGCTCCAAACCCAAAGCCGGCCTGACCGGTTTCAGTGTGTCCAAAATTAATTGGGGTCAGAACCCAATTAATTCGACAAGCGAAAAAATTGAAAACAATTGGAATCTGACCCCAATTAATTACGGCAAGCCGGGGCACATTGCCAGCCCATTGCAGATCATGATCGAGGGGCCGCTGGGCGGGGCGGCGTTTAACAATGAGTTTGGCCGGCCCAATTTGCTGGGATATTTTCGGGAATATGAGCAGTCGCTAAGCTACACCGCACATGATGCAGGCGGCAACGCCGTGGCCCAGACCGAGCAGCGCGGCTACCATAAGCCGATCATGCTGGCCGGTGGCCTGGGCGTGATTGACGCCAGCCAGACGCACAAAATTCAGTTCCCGGCCGGCACGTTGTTGATTCAGCTCGGCGGCCCGGGCATGCGCATTGGCATGGGTGGGGGTGCGGCCAGCTCGATGACCACCGGCGCCAACGCCGCGCACCTGGACTTTGATTCGGTGCAGCGCGGCAACCCCGAGATTGAGCGCCGGGCGCAAGAGGTCATCAACCAGTGTTGGCTACTGGGCAACGACGGTGGGC
>JAQTSL010000189.1 GCA_028711355.1 Rhodoferax sp. | reverse complement strand
CGCCCTGTGCGACGTGTTTGTACACGATGCCTTTGGCACCGCGCACCGCGCTGAGGGCACCACTTACGGCATCGCACAATACGCACCCATCGCTTGCGCCGGCCCGTTGCTGGCCGCAGAGATTGACGCCATCAACAAGGCGCTGGCCAACCCCAAGCGCCCGCTGGTGGCGATTGTGGCTGGCAGCAAAGTCAGCACCAAGCTCAGCATCTTGCAATCCTTGGCCAAAAACGTCGATGGCCTGATTGTGGGTGGCGGCATTGCCAACACCTTCATGCTGGCGGCGGGCCTGAAGATTGGCAAGAGCCTGGCCGAGCCGACGCTGGTGGGTGAAGCCACCGCCGTGATCGCCGCCATGAAAGCGCGCGGTGCGGCAGTGCCGATCCCCACCGATGTGGTGTGCGCCAAAACTTTTGCCGCCGATGCCCCCGCCACCGTCAAAGCCGCCACCGACGTGGCCGACGACGACATGATTCTGGACATTGGCCCGCAAACCGCCGCGCTGCTGGCGGCACAGCTCAAGGCTGCTGGCACGATTGTCTGGAACGGCCCGGTGGGTGTGTTTGAGTTTGCCGCGTTTGAAAATGGCACCAAGGTGATTGCACACGCCATTGCCGAGTCCAGCGCGTTCAGCATTGCCGGCGGTGGTGACACACTGGCTGCCATTGCCAAGTACGGCATAGAAAGCGACGTCGGCTACATCAGCACCGGTGGCGGCGCCTTTTTAGAGGTGCTGGAAGGCAAAACCCTGCCAGCCTTTGAGATTTTGCAAAAGCGCGCGGCGGGTTAACGACCCGCGCTTTCCCTCTGTCATTGCGGGCCTTTTTTTGTCATTGCGGGCTACGACCCGCAATCCATGAACCCCGGACTTGAATCGGGGTGGCAGTCAATTTTATATAACTCAACGCAGACACCATCATGGCCTTTATTTCCCTTCGTCAACTGCTCGACCACGCAGCAGAGCACAGCTACGGCGTGCCCGCCTTTAACGTCAACAACCTGGAGCAAATCCAGGCCATCATGGAGGCCGCGCAGGCCACCGACAGCCCGGTCATCTTGCAAGCCAGTGCCGGCGCACGCAAATACGCCGGTGAGGCCTATCTGCGCCACATGGTGCTGGCGGCGGTTGAGTCTTACCCAGACCTTCCGGTGGTGCTGCATCAAGACCACGGCGCCACACCCGCGGTCTGCCAGCAGTCGATCCGCAGCGGTTTTACCAGCGTGATGATGGACGGCTCGTTGCGTGAAGACGCCAAAACGCCTGCTAGCTATGAATACAACGTCGAAACGACCCGGCGCGTGTGCGAGATGGCGCACGCCGTGGGTGTGTCGGTCGAGGGTGAACTGGGTTGCCTGGGCAGCCTGGAAACCGGCGAAGCCGGTGAAGAAGACGGTGTCGGCGCCGAAGGCAAACTCAGCCACGACCAGATGCTGACCGACCCGGTGCAAGCCAAAGATTTTGTTGCCAAGACCGGCGTCGATGCACTGGCGATTGCCATTGGTACCAGCCACGGCGCCTACAAGTTCACGCGCCAGCCCACCGGTGACATTCTGGCGATTGACCGCATTGCGCAAATCCACGCGCAGATCCCCGCTACCCACCTGGTGATGCACGGCTCCAGCTCGGTGCCGCAAGAGTGGCTGGCGATCATCCGCCAGTACGGCGGTGATCTGAAAGAAACCTATGGCGTGCCGGTCGAAGAAATCGTGCGCGGCATCAAGAGCGGCGTGCGCAAGGTCAACATCGACACCGACATCCGCCTGGCCATGACCGGCGCCATGCGCCAGAGCTTTGCCCAAAACCCGAGTGAATTTGACCCGCGAAAATCACTCATTGCCGCCCGCAAGGCTGCCGCTGGCATCTGCAAACTGCGCTTTGAGGCCTTTGGCTGCGCCGGGCATGCCAGCAAGATCAAGCCGATTCACCTGGATCTGATGGCCGCGCGCTACGCTTAAGGCAGTTGCAAGCGCAACGGCGTTGGTTACGCCTGAGCCGGCGCTACGCCAACGCCGTTGCGGCGGCTGGCCTTGATCAGGTCAGCGGCTTTTTCAGCGATCATCACTACCGGCGCGTTGGTGTTGCCGCTGACCACCTGCGGCATGATCGACGCATCGACCACACGCAGGCCTTGCAGGCCATGCACGCACAGATGCGCATCGACCACGTCGGTGTCGCTGGTGCCCATGCGGCAACTGCCCACCGGGTGATAAATAGTGTCGCCGTAATTGCGGATGACTTGTTCGATCTGCTCGTCAGTTTGCGCGCTGCCGGTGGCGGCCAGTTCGCGACCACCAAACTGCGCCAGCGCCGGTTGCGCCAGAATCCGGCGCGCCAACTTGAAGCCGCGAATCATGCGTTCCAGGTCGTCGCGCACGCCAAAGAAGTTGGGGTCCACCAGCGGGTTGGTCAGCGGGTCTTTGCCCGCCAGGGTGACGCTGCCACGGCTCAACGGGCGCAGCAGGCACATATGGCAAGAATAGCCATGGCCCCAGACGGTGCGGCGGCCGTGGTTGATCAGCTTGCCGATGACAAAGTGCAGTTGCAAGTCTGGTGTGGCGACATCGGGCTGGCTTTTGATGAAGCCACCGGCCTCGGCAAAGTTGGTGGTCAGCATACCGCTGCGCTGGCTACGCCATTCAAAAATGCCTTTGACGGTGTTCATCGCACCGGTCAGCGACAGTCCGAACAGGTCGGTGAGTTGCGGCGCGTTGACCACCTGTACCACGTCCGGGTGATCGTGCAGGTGCTGGCCCACGCCGGGCAGGTGGTGCTGGGTGGCGATGCCGTTGGCCACCAAATGCGCGTGGTCGCCAATGCCCGAGAGCAGCAAAATTTGCGGCGACTGCAAGGCACCGGCGCTGAGCAGCACCTCGCCCTGGCATCTGAGCTGCTTCAAGTGGCCGTCCTGGACAAACTCGACACCGATCGCGCGTTTTTTTTCAAGCAAGATGCGCGTGGTGTGCGCCCCGGTGAAAACCTGCAAGTTGGGGCGCGCCAGGGCCGGCGTCAGATACGCCTTGGCGGTGCTGCAACGTTCGCCGTTTTGGTGTGTCACCTGGTACGGCCCCACGCCTTCCTGCTGCAGGCCGTTGAAGTCTGTATTCACCGGGTAGCCCGCTTGCGCGCCCGCTTGCACAAACAAATTGCCAAACCGGTTCGGACTGCGCAAATCCATCACGTTGAGTGGCCCGCCGCTGCCGTGCAGGGCGTCGGCGCCGCGTTCGTTGTGCTCGGACTTTTTGAAGTACGGCAGCACATTGTCCCAGGCCCAGCCCGGGTTGCCCAGCGCGGCCCAGTGGTCATAGTCCTGGCGCTGGCCGCGGATGTAGATCATGGCGTTGAGCGAGCTGGAGCCGCCCAGCACCTTGCCGCGCGGCTGGTAGCCGCAGCGGCCGTTCAGCCCAACTTGCGGCACGGTATCGATTTTCCAGCCGTACAGCCCCAGATTGGCCATCACCGCCAGCCCCGCCGGGCATTGAATCAGCACGCTGTTGTCAGCCGGGCCGGCCTCCAGCAGGGCCACGCTGACGTTGGGGTCTTCGGTCAGCCGCGCGGCCAGTACACAGCCCGCTGAACCGGCGCCAATGACGATGTAGTCAAACATATCAATCCTTCAAGTGCAGCCGCACCGGTGTGGTGCTGCTGAGATCTGCGCACGATAGCTGAAACAGTCGCGCTTGTTTAGAGACCGATCCTCAGGAGTCGGGTGGTGTCGGGACGTAGATCGCTTGTGATTGACCGGAATCTGTCGAATGCTCTGTTACATTGCGACGCATGAAAGACCTTGCTGGAAAACACTTGGTGCTGACACTCACTGGCGGTGTCGCCTGTTACAAGGCCGCTGAGCTGTGTCGGCTGCTGACCAAGGCCGGTGCCACGGTGCAGGTGGTGATGAGTGCGGCGGCTGAACAGTTCATCACGCCGGTGACGATGCAGGCGCTCAGTCAGCTTGCGGTGCGCACGTCGCAGTGGGACGCGCAAGAGCCAAATGCCATGGCGCACATCAACCTCACGCGCGCGGCAGACGCGGTGCTGGTGGCGCCGTGCAGTGCTGATTTCATCGCCAAACTGGCGCATGGCCAGGCCGACGATCTGCCCAGCCTGCTATGCCTGGCGCGACCCATGGACAAAGTGCCGCTGATGCTGGCCCCGGCGATGAACCGCGAGATGTGGGCCCACCCTGCTACTCAGCGCAATCTGGCGCAGGCGCTGGCCGACGGTGCCACGCTGCTGGGCATCGGCTCTGGCGAGCAGGCGTGCGGCGAGGTCGGCGACGGGCGTATGCTCGAGCCGCAGCAGATTCTGGATGCAGTCATTGCCTTTTTTCAGCCCAAGTTATTGGTCGGCCAGCACGTGCTGGTCACCGCAGGGCCCACTTACGAGGCGATTGACCCGGTGCGCGGCATCACCAATTTGTCCAGCGGCAAGATGGGTTTTGCGATCGCCCGTGCGGCGCGTGAGGCCGGTGCCGAGGTGACGCTGGTTGCCGGGCCGGTGCACCTGCCAACGCCACCGGGGGTGCACCGGGTGGACGTAACTTCTGCATCAAATATGCTTCAAGCGGTTATGGCGCAAGCGCAGGCAGCTACTGTTTTTATATCAACTGCGGCGGTGGCGGACTGGCGGCCAGAGCAAGCGGCCGAGCAGAAAATAAAAAAGGACGGTTCCGGTCAACCGCCCGCGCTGCGTTTTGTCGAGAACCCGGATATTTTGACCACGCTGGCGCAATCGCCGCGGGCGCAGTGCGGTGCGTTGTTTTGTGTGGGCTTTGCGGCCGAAAGCCACGACCTGCTGGCCAACGCGCAGGCCAAGCGCCAGCGCAAAGGCGTGCCGCTGCTGGTGGGCAATATTGGGCCCGCCACGTTTGGCCAAGACGACAACGCTTTGCTGCTGGTGGATGCGCACGTTGCGCGCGAACTGCCGCGCAACGACAAGCTTTCGCTTGCTCGTGAGTTGATAGCTGACATCGCCTTGCGGATAAGCGCTTAAGGTGTGGACTTGGAGTTTTGCCAAATATGTTTTCTGTTGACGTGAGAATTTTGGACCGGCGCATGACCGATCAACTGCCGACCTACGCCACCCCGGGCAGTGCCGGGCTTGATTTGCGCGCCTGCCTGACTGAACCCCTGACCTTGCAGGCCAACGCCTGGCAGTTGGTTCCCACTGGCATCGCCATCTATTTAAAAAACCCGGGCTACGCCGCGCTGATCTTGCCGCGCTCGGGTTTGGGGCACAAACACGGCATTGTGCTGGGCAATCTGGTGGGCTTGATCGACAGCGACTACCAGGGGCAACTGATGGTGAGTGCCTGGAATCGCAGCGATACCGCTTTCACCATCGAGCCGATGGAGCGCATTGCACAACTGGTGATCGTGCCGGTGCTACAGGCCAGCTTTAACGTCGTCAACGAATTTGCCGCCAGCGTGCGCGGCGAGGGCGGCTACGGCTCTACCGGAAAAGCCTGACGCTTCGTTTGCTCAGTGCAGCGAATCGCTGCCCGGCGCAAGGCTGTGCGTGGGCGCCACCCTGAAAAAACCGGTACCGGCTGTTTTGCGGCTGATTTCTTCTTCGGTGGCTTGGCGCACTGCGCGCACCGTCAGCGTCAGGCGCAAGGCGATGCCGGCCAGCGGGTGGTTGCCGTCCAGCACCACGTGCTCGGGGTAGATGTCGGTCACGGTATAGAGCGCGTCTTTGGGCGTTTCGGGGTTGCAGCCAGCGGGCAGGGCGGCGCCGTCAAATGTCAGACCCTCTTCCAGCGCGTCCGGGAAGGCCGAACGAGGTTCCAGAAAAACGAGCTGCTCGTTGTAGTCGCCAAAGCCCTGTTCGGGCTCGATATGCAAGTTGACCGTGCTGCCCGCGCTACAGCCCACCAGCGCGTCTTCGATCACCTCAAACAGATCGTCGCCGCCGATCAAAAATTCGACCGGGTCGTCGAGCACATCGAGTTCTTCACCCAGCGTGTCGCTGAGCGTCCAGCTTAAAGAAGCGGTGCAAGGTTTGGAAATTTTCATGCGGGAATTGTCGCAGCTTGGATGGCCGTAGCTTTGGCAACGACGAACAACAATGCCAGTCGGGAAATGACGCGATTTCAGGGAGGCATTTTGGTGCAACAGATTACTTGTTGCCGCGCATACCCGGAATGTGGTTTGCTTGATGCTTACGCACAACACTGGTGCCGTGTCAACCAGTGCTTACCATGAAATAGTCACTACAATCACGGCCCGAGCGGATAGGCTAACAGGCCTGCGCGCTTGCGCTTTGTAGGCGACTGCAAAGGAACTTTCCGGAAAACGTTTTTTATTCTTAGGGTTTACAAATGAACAAGTCACTCGTTCTGATCGCTGTTATCGCTGCTGCTGCTGCTCTGGCTGCCTGTGGCAAAAAAGAAGAAGCTCCTGCTCCCGCACCGGCTCCTGTGGTCGCTCCGGCTCCCGCTCCTGTTGCACCGGCTGCTCCTGCCTCTGAAGCAGCTCCGGCTGCCGCACCGGCTTCGGAACCTGCTTCCAAGTAATCGGGCTTCCGATCGCTTTGAAAAGCCGCCCTCGGGCGGCTTTTTTGCGTTTTGAGCGGTCATAATCTGACCGCTATCTAACCGCCATGGAGTGCTCGCCACCCCGAGGCAAGAAGGATGGCTGTCATTGCGGACTTGATCCGCAATCCATGGCTCCAAGTACATGGATACCGGGTCGTAGCCCGGTATGACAACCTGTTCTTTCACGTTAAGTAGTTGGGGACAGAGCGTGCGCCCTTCGGTTGGGGTTCACTGCGTGTAACTCTTGGTCTGTCCCGCAAAGTATTAATAATTTAAAGGACGACAACCATGCTGACAGCTCTGGTGATTGTGTTTGTGCTGGCGTACGCCGCCATCGCACTGGAACACCCTATCAAAATTAACAAATCGGCCTCGGCCCTGATCGGTGCCGGTTTGCTGTGGACGATTTACGCCATGACCAGCGGCGACGCGCATGCGGTCAGTGAGCAACTGGGTGAATCGCTGATGGGCACGGCCCAAATTGTGTTCTTCCTGATGGGCGCCATGACGATTGTCGAAGTGGTCGATGCGCACAATGGT